>WGMD01000028.1 GCA_016125255.1 Planctomycetota bacterium
ACGTCCGCATCGAAACGAAACCCGCGCAAACTGATGCGCCTCACCCGCCCCCAGCCCCGCCCTCAAGGGCGGGGGGGCAGAAGCCCTCCCCCTTCGAGGGGGAGGGTTGGGTGGGGGTGAATCGTGTCAGCCCCAAGCCACGTCCGCATCGAAACGAAACCCGCGCAAACTGATGCGCCTCACCCGCCCCCAGCCCCGCCCTCAAGGGCGGGGGGCCGGATTATTCCGTCCCCAGCACCCGCTCGATCTCATCCAGCGGGGTGACGCCTTCGGCGACCATGCGGTAGCCGGAGTCTTTGAGACTGTTGAAGACTTCCATGTTCATCGCGCGGCGGAGGTCCGCGTGGGTGGGTTTGTCGAGGATGATGTCGCGCATGTCCTGATTGGTCGTCAATAGTTCGTAGATCGCCGCCCGGCCGTGGAAACCGGTGTTGAGGCATTTGGGGCAGCCGGCGGGATAAAAAATCTGGCTGCATCCCTCGGCGAATCGGCCCATCTTCATCATCTGCTGCGGCTTGAGCGGCGCGCCCTGCTTGCAGTGATCGCACAGCCGCCGCACCAGCCGCTGCGCCAGCACCATGTTTAGCGCCGACGCGATCAGATACGGCTCGACGCCCAGATCGAGCAACCGAAAAATCGTCCCGATCCCGTCCCTGGCATGCACGGTCGAAAACACCAATCGGCCGGTCATCGAGGCCTGGAGCGCCACGCGGGCCGTCTCGGGGTCGCGGATTTCACCGAGCATGATGACATCGGGGTCCTGACGCAGGAGCGACCGCAGGAGCGTCGAGAACGTGTTGCCCTGCGCTTCGTTGATGGGTATCTGCGTGACGCCCTCGATCTGGTATTCGGGGGGGTCTTCGATGGTGATGATGTTGCGCTGATGGGCATCGATGTCGCGCAGGGCGGCGTAGAGCGTCGTGGTTTTGCCCGACCCGGTGGGCCCGCAGACGACGAGCATGCCGGCGTCCTGTTTGAGCAGGCCGCGCAGTTGGTTGTGCATCCAGTCGGGCAGGCCCAGGTCGGCGAGGCGCTGCGGGCCGACCGCCTGATCCAGCACGCGCAGGGCGATCTTGTGCCCGTGCATCGACGGCGTGATCGACACGCGGTAGTCCACTCGCCGGCCGGGGAGCATGGCGGAGAAGCGGCCTTCCTGAATCGTCTGCCGGGCGGCGATGTCCATGTCGCAGAGGATGCGGATGACGCCGGCGAGTTTGGTCGCCACGGTTTTATGTAGCGTCACCGCGTCGACCATCATGCCGTCGACACGGATGCGGACATGCACCTCGTCGCGCTTGGGGTCGATGTGCACATCGGAGGCGGCGCTTCGGGCGCAGAGGACGAGAATCTGTTTGAGCATCGACGTGGCGGGGCTTTGGTCGTGCGCCGACTGGACCACTTCGTCGCGCGCGTTGATGAGCCGCACGTCCGACGCGGTGATCGCACCGGCGGGCAGGGACGCGATGACGTTGTGCAGTGATTTGTGATTTTCATCGACGATGTCGGGCGAAAGCTCATCGTCATCGTCATCGAGTGTGACGGTCGATTTGGCGGGCGCCTTTTTAGGCGGCCTGGCGGCGGGACGCTTGGGCGATTTCGGCGCTTTGACGGAGGCGGGGGCTTCGTCTTCAGGGACGAGCTGAACTTCATCGACGGGTTCGCCGAGATCCGGGACTTCGCTTTGCTCGGTCCGCGGCATGGGAGGCGCGGCGGTGGTTTGGATGAGGGCGATTTCGACGCCGCCGATTTTGACGACGTCGCCTGGCTTGAAGGTCGCGCTGGTGATGCGGTCGCCGTTGAGGCGCGTGCCGTTGCGCGAGCCGAGGTCGAGGACTTTGACTTCGTTGCCGTTGTATTCGATGACGGCGTGGTAGCGGCTGGTACGGTCGTCGACGAGTCGGACGACGTTGCCGGGGTGGCGTCCGATGGTGATGGGGGTGGAGCCGATGGTTACGGTCTGGTGGCTCGTCGCGCTTCGGATGTGAAGTTCCAGCCCCATCAGAATCGTAGATTAGGGCAAGGGGGTCGGGTCGTCCAGTTGATCGGATGCGATGATGGTGCTATCACTAGCGACCCTGCGCGAAGCGGGAACAGACCTCATGCGAATGCACCCTCACCCCAGCCCTCTCCCGAGGGGAGAGGGGGCAGGAAGGAACGCGAAATGTCACTGAATCTTGCGGTGATCGGCGGCGACGGGATCGGGCCGGAAGTCACGCGGCAGGCGCTGCGCGTGCTCGAGGCGATCGCGCCGAGCGTCAAGCTCGGCTATACGACGAAGGACTTCCCCTTCTCGGCGGAGCATTTCATCCAGACCGGTCACGTACTCACCGACGCCGACATCGCCGAGCTTCGCAAGTTCGACGCCATCGTGCTCGGAGCGGTCGGCGGCAAGCCCAACGACCCGCGCCTTGCCGGGGGCGTCATCGAAAAGGGCATCCTGCTCAAGTTGCGATTTGATCTGGACCAGTACATCAATCTGCGTCCGGTCAAGCTGTATCCGGGCATCGACACGCCGCTCAAGAATAAGACGGAGAAGGACATCGACTTCGTCTGCGTCCGGGAGAACACGGAGGATTTGTACTGCGGGCTGGGCGGGATCATGCGGAAGGGGACGGCGCAGGAGGTTGCGAATCAGACGATGGTGGCGACGCGCTACGGCGTGGAGCGGTGCGTGCGCTATGCGTTCGAGCTGGCGCGCACGCGGACCCGGAAGCATTTGACGCTGGTGCATAAGACGAATGTGCTCAACTTCGCCGGCGACACCTGGCTGCGGACGTTCAAGGAAGTCGCGGCGGAGTACGCCGATGTGCAGACGGGGTATCACCATGTCGATGCGTGCTGCATGTACATGGTGGCGAGCCCCGAGGTTTACGATGTGATCGTCGTGCCGAACATGTTCGGGGACATCATCACGGACCTTGGCGCGGCGATCGCCGGGGGCATGGGCATCGCGGCGTCGGGCAACCTCAATCCCGACGGCGTGGCGCCGAGCATGTTCGAACCCGTGCACGGCAGCGCCCCGGACATCGCCGGTCAGAACATCGCCAACCCGATCGCCGCGATTGATTCGATGGGCCTGCTCCTCCGCGAAGTCGGCCGCATCAAGAATGAGAGCGCCGCCGTGACGGCAGGCCGGAAGATCGGCGCGGCGGTGGTGAAGATCACGCCCAAATTCACCGGCAAAAAGCTCGACCGCAGCGGGTACAAGTGCGATGAGATCGGAAAGATGATCATTGACGCGCTTTGAGATTGGCGAAAGGGCAAAGCACGGGATGGCCGTCGCTGAACTTTCGAGGCGTCCTGCCGGGGAATATTGACACTTGTGCGGGGCGCGGCGATCATTGGCTGATATTGACGCAACGGGGTTTTCTTTAAGGAGCATATCATGGCGCCGGGGACATTTGGGGCGTGGTGGAGAGCGTTTGCGATCATGAGCGTGATGGCGCCTGTCGGCTTAGCGCAAACGGAGAAATATGATCCGCCGCTGTTCGTCGCTTATCAGGGCGACAAGGTTTGTTACATCGATGCGGACGGGAAGGTGGTTTTCACGACGCCGTTCGAGGCAGCCGACGAGTTTCAAGAAGGTCGGGCTGTCGTCATTGAGGGGGCGAAGCACGGCATGATCGACGGAACCGGCAAAGTCGTTGTGCCGCCCCGATACGATGTCATGGTTTCCGTTGAACACGGGCTGGCGGCGGTCAACATGGGGTACAAGGAACGCGTAGGCGAAGCCGGGGTCACCGAAGTCGTTGATCCGGGGAAGTGGGGCTTCATCGACGTCAACGGCAAGGTCGTCATTGAACTGAAGTATCCGTCAGCCTGTTCGTTCTCAGAGGATCTGGCGGCGGTAAAGACGGCGGAGGGACATTGGGGATACATCGATCGTACGGGGAAGATGGTGATCGCGCCGCAGTTCGAGGAAGCAAGCCGTTTCTCGGGGGGATTGGCGAAGGTGCGGGCGCCGGGCGGGGACTGCGGATTCATCGACAAGTCGGGCAAGATCGTGATCGAACCGAAGTATCTGATGGCAGAGGATTTTTCGGAAGGTCTGGCGGCTGTCAAGACACGCGTGCCGGAAGACAGGTATGGTTTCATTGACCGTCAGGGCCGGATGGTGATTCCGCCGATCTTCTCATTTGCGGAAGGGTTCTGCGATGGCCGCGCACCTGTGGCGGTCGGCCCACCGGGGCGATGGCGGTTCGGATTCATCAATGATGCCGGGAATTTTGTGGTCAAGCCGCAATATTTGTCCGTCGGGAAGTTTTATATGAACCTCGCTCCCGTCAAGATCAATGGCAAATACGGCGTCATCGATTTGAATGGGAAGTTGGTGATTGAAGCGAAGTTCGACGAAATCGCCGAGTTCCATAATAACCGGGCCATGGCCAAGATCGGCGATCGATGGGGCTACATCACGCCGCAAGGGGCGTGGGTCTGGTCCGAGGTGTACAAAGAGGAAGCGCCATGACGGGAGGTGCGAACGCCCAAAGGTGGCGATCGCTGAGCTTTGGATTGGCGAAGATGGAGCGCGCCGTCGGGGTTTTGCCGCGGATGAAAACGGGGGCGTGCTACGATAGGGGTATGACACACGACATGGACAAGCCGATGACGTGCCGACGACTCGATCGTTCGGGGCATCACGCGCGCATGCGTTCGAGTCTGCAGCTGATCGGACCGTCGGTGCTCATCGCGGGGCTGAGCATGGTGGCGTGGGGCATTTACGATATTTTTGTGCACGGGAACATGGCGTTTCACTTTTCGCCGTTCGCGGGGATGCTCTTGATCTTCGTCGGCGCGGTGATGACGCTCAACGGATATCTGGGCGCGATGATGCGCTATCAGGCCAATGAGATGGCGCCGGTGGCGAGCGATGCGGTCAACGATCTGGCGGAGGGGACGCAGGAAGGGGTGCGGACGAGCGCTCGGGCGATGGCCAGCGGGCTGCGCGAAGGATTCACGCAGGAGGCGCCGACGGGCTACTGCACCACCTGCGGGGCGGGGCACGCGGCGGAGGCGAATTTCTGCGCCAAGTGCGGCAAAAGGCTCTGAATCGACGTTGATTGAAGGGGGGTTGAAAATGGGACTGGACAAACCGGATCGGATGGGCGATAATGTCTTTATCAGTCGGGGGAGCTTCGCCCAACAAAGAGGCGGGCGGGGAACCGAGACGATTCGAGCGTTCGGCGGGTGTCAGAGCCATTTTCTCGCCGCCGGGCAATCGGTAAACACGCGGATGTTCGGTCAGCGATGCGGCGCAGCCCCAAGGGCCGGCCTGTCTTTACCGAATCATCCCACGAGCACAACCGAAAATGAGTCAACGCACTGGCGTGATTGATCTGTCGCAGACCACCGATGGTCGTCTGCGCCTGTTGGACAAGACCCTCGTCGAGCGGGCGGAGGATCCGTTGATCCCGACGCGCCTGATCGATCAGTACGGGCTCCGCACCGGGCTGACGGTCAGTTGCATCGTCGGCGCCAAGCGCGGACCCGAACCCAACGGCAAGAAGAAGAAAAAGAAAAAGTCGCGGCTCGCGAAGGAACTCGGGGCGGCGCCGCGCGTCGAGCAGATTCTCGAAATCGATCACATTCCCGTCGATCAGTACAAGGGCTTCCCCGCCCTCGAAACGCGCACGAGCATCGATCCGCAGCCCCGGCTGACGCTCGAATACCCCGGCTGCCCGCCGGCGTGTCGGCTCATCGATCTGTTCTGCCCGATCGGGTACGGCCAGCGCGGTTTGATCGTCTCGCCTCCCAAGGCCGGCAAGACGACGCTGCTTCAGCAGATCGCCTTCGCGATTCAGAAGAATCATCCGAACGTGATCGTGTACGCGCTGCTCATCGATGAGCGGCCGGAGGAAGTGACGGACTTCCGCCGCAATGTGCCCTGCGATGTGCTCGCGTCGAGCAATGATCATCCGCCGGAGCGTCACGTGGGGCTGGCGATCATGGGCATCGAGCGGGCCAAGCGGCTCGCCGAGGAAGGCAAGCATGTCGTCATTCTGCTCGATTCGCTGACACGCGTCGGGCGTGCGTTCAACACCGCCCCCGGCATCGCTCAGACCGGGCGCACCTTGTCCGGCGGTATCGATGCCTCCGCGCTGTCGATCCCCAAGCAGCTTTTCGGCGCCGCGCGCAATACGGAGGAAGCCGGTTCGCTGACGATCCTCGCGACCTGCCTCGTCGACACCGGCTCGCGCGGCGACCAACTCATCTTCGAAGAGTTCAAGGGCACGGGCAACATGGAGATGATCCTCGACCGCGACATCGCCAATCACCGTGTCTTCCCGGCGATCAACCTCGCCGCCTCGGGCACGCGCAAGGAGCATCTGCTCATCGATCAGCCCACGCTCGACACGACCACCGCCCTGCGCCGCCGGCTCCTGACGATGCCGCCCCTCCAGCAGGTCGAGCAGCTTCTTAAGGCGCTGGAGCACTACAAAACCAACGACGAACTCGTCGGTAAAAACCAGCCGGCCTCCGCCCGCTGATCACTTCGCATTCGATCGCATCATGGGCCCGACTCGCTGAAGCGAGTGGGGCCTTTTTCATTGTGTGACCGTCCGCGTGTTAAAGTGTGCGTCACAACAAAAGGAGCGCCCCATGGCCCGACTCATCCGTCACGAAGCGACCGGCCCGCATGAGATTAAAGCGTCGAGCGAAAGCACATGGATCTGCATGTGCGGCCTGTCGCAGAATTACCCGCTCTGCGACGGGCATCACAAACTCTGCCGCAAACAGGAACAGCCCGGCAAGCTGTATCGCTACGAAGGCGAGACGGCGATTGAGATTGAAGAGAAGTGAGGCGATCCGGTTCCCTCTCCCTCCGGGAGAGGGTCAGGGTGAGGGTGCTCTCAAATATGAGCGACGACCCTTTTGAAGACGCCATGTGTTGAAATGTCGTGTGCATCGAAGCGTGCGCGACTGCGGCGCACCCTCACCCCAGCCCTCTCCCGGAGGGAGAGGGGGTCGATGCGGCTTCGATGAGGACCTGTTCGAGCGCGTCGACGTGGACGTCCATGCTGATGCGGGCGGCGAGGCCGGTCGTCGCGGCGGCGCAGCGGGCGCGGAGATCGTCATCGCAAAGTTCCGCCATCGCGCGCTCCAGCGCCGCGACATCTGTCGGCGAAGCGATCACGCGCCCGGCCTGACCTTCGCCGGCGGGCATCTCGATGTTTTCATCAAACGGCGAGAGCGCGACGGGCTCGCCCTGCGGGGCGGCGATCCATTGGGAGGCGCCGTTGTAGCGCGTGCTGACGGCGGGGACGCCGTGCAGGAGCGATTCGAGAATAACCTTGCTGGAGGGGTCGTACCAGGTGGGCAGGACGGTGACGTCGGCGGCGGTGTAGAGCGCGTCCATCTGGCGCGTCGGGCCGACCCATTTGACTTCGTGCGACAGGCCCAGCGCATGCACCTGTTCCTGCGGGCGGTGGGCGAGCGTGCCGGCGACGATGAGCCGGGCGCGGGGCTGCACCGGCTTGAGTTTGGCGAAGGCATCGAGCAGGTAGCTGAGCCCTTTGAGCCCCGGGTTCATCGCGGCGAAGAAGAACACGACGTGATACGGCTCAAGCCCGAGCACGTCCCGCGTCTTGTCACGCAGCGCCGCGCGCTCCGCCTGGCTCATCGGCCGAATCTCCGCCGCGTTGGGAATCAAGGCGATGCGGCGGGAACTGATCGTGTAATGGTGAAAGAGCTGATCGGCGACATACGGACTGATCGCGACGATCTTTTTCACCAGCGGGCTGTTGAGCGTGCGGCGCTCGGCGGCGAGGAGCGCGAGCTGTTTGGGCGTCAGCGCGATGCTGATCTGTTTGAGGAGGCGCTTCAGTTCCGTGGAGCGCATGGCGACGTTGCGGGCGAGGGTTTCTCGCACCGTGCCGCCGCGCGGTTCGACGACGGCGGCGGGCGCGGCGGTGGTCATCGACAAGCTGACATCGAACTTGCCGCGCGCCAGTTCGCGCGTGGACCAGTGGGCGTAATGGATCAGCCCGGCGGCGAACTTGGGCGGCAGGCCGGGGCAGGCGCGGATCGTCACGCCGCTCATCGCATCGGGCGCGGCCCGACCGGTGAGGATCGTCACCGAATGCCCGCGCTCAACAAGTCGTCGGGCGATCTGCTCGGTGGAGCGCTCCGCACCGCCGGCGGCGGGGTCGAATTTCTCGATGAGAATGGCGATATTCATGCGATCAGCGGTCCGTCGCCACATTGAGTTGTCGCAGGGCGGCCTGGACGACGGCTTCGACGCCGATGGCGGTCATGCAAATGTGCTCGCCGCGCCCGCCGGCCCGGCAGGCGGGGCAATCGACGTCGAAACGGATGATGTTTTCGGCATGGGCCTCGAGGGCGGTCCATCGCGGGTCGGTCGGACCGAAGAGGGAAATGAGCGGCACGTCGAACGCCGCGGCGATGTGTCGGGCGCCGGTGTCATTGGTGATCATCAGATTGCATTGTCGAACGAGACTTTTAAGGAGCGTCAGGTTCGACCCGAGTCTGGGCAGATCGACGAGCGGGTGCGACGCGGCGGCGTGCACCTCGTCGAGAATCGCGCGCTCCTTGGGGGAGCCATTGACGAGGACGGTCGCGCCGGCGGCGCTGATGATCCGATCGGCGGCGGCGGCGAAGCGTGCGGCGGGCCAGAGCTTGGCGTCTCCATGATTGGCGGCGCCGGGGTTGATCATGACGATGGGCTTCGTGCGGTCGACGCCGGCGGCATCGAGCATCGCTGTCGCGCGGGCGTCGTCTTCGGGGCGCGTGAAAAGCTCCATGCGCGGATCGGAGCCGGCCGCACCGAGATAGCGCGCGAGGCCGAGGTAGTAGTCGACGGCGGAGACCGGCGTGTACTGCCCCCTGGTCTTCATCGGCAAAAGCCGATCGGTCAGCAGGAGCCCGCGCCCGTCGCGGTCGTAGCCGAGGCGGCGCTCGATGCCGGCCATCTTGCAGATGACGGCGGAGCGGAAGCTGTTGGGCAAAAGGACGGCCAGATCGAAGTTGCCATGGCGCAGCCGGGCGGCGAGCGCGCCGGTGGTCCGCCGGCGGTTGGACGCGGAGCCGGCGGTTCGGCGGGTGGTGCGGATGTGGAAGATGCGATCGTGCCACGGGGCGGTTTCGATCACCGGCGCGACGTACGACTTGACGAGCAGCGAGATGTGCGCCGCCGGGTAAAGCCCGCGCAGGGCGCGGAGCGTCGGGGTGGCCATCGCCACATCGCCCACCCATGAGGGCAGGACGACCAGCATGCGTTCAACCTGTGTCGGCGCAGTCGGAGTCACGGCGAGTATTGTAACGGGGTCACGCGCTATTTTTGCCCATGAAGCATCAGCAGCGTGATGACCGCAAGCTGGGCCAGCACCGCGCCGGTGATCCACTGAAAATAAGTCACCGGGTCGCCGACCATGAACAGGCCGAACCCCGCGCACGCCACGGCGAGCATCTGAAACACCGCGGCGAGCATCTTGTGCATCGAAAAGTCGTCGTGATCCGCCGTGCGATGCTTCATCGACCGCAGAATCTGCTCGAGCAGCATCTCGGTCCGCGTCCCGCTCAAAGGCACTTCCTCCGGGGCCAGGTCCACCGTCGCCGGGTGCGCCGACGCGGGCGCTTCCTCGGCCGGTTCCTCGGCCGCATCAGCCGCATCGACCGCCGCCGCCACCGCCTGCTCCACCTGCTCGCTGAACTCCTCGACGACCTTCTCCGCATGCACCGGCTCCGGCGGCGTCGGGGGCGACACCTTCGGCGGCGGACTGGCCTGCCTGGCCTCGACCGGCGTCGACGATGCGTCGGACTTTTCCTCCGGCACGTCGACGATGACCGGCTGAATCGTCCAGGGCTTGAACGGACGCACGGGCTTGCGCGGCGGCTTGGCGACGGTGCTCGAGGCCGTCAGCGGCTCGACCGCCGGGTGCGTCGGCTTCGCCGCCGCAGCCGTCTCCGCGGCCGCAGCAGCCGAACCGGCCGGGTGATCCGAACGGCGATGCTGCGCGATCACGCGCACCGCCTCCACCAGATTCCGCGCCACCGCATCGGGTTCGACGTCGCCCGAAGGTTTCTCGACGGCGTCGTCGCGCAGCAGCACGGTGCGGACGCCCGCCGCGTGTCCCGCTTCGACATCGCGCATCTGATCGCCCACCATCCAGCACGCGCTGGGGTCGAGCTTCATGTCCGCGATCGCCTGCGTGATCATGCCCGGCTGGGGCTTGCGCCACGGATGCTCGCGCTTGTACTTTTCGACGGAGCCCTGCGGGTGGAACGGGCAATAGTAGAAGCGGTCGATCGTCGCGCCGGACATCTGATGCACGGTCCGCGCGATGCGCTCATTGACCGCCTGCACGTCCTGTTCGGTGTACTTGCCGCGTGCGACGCCGCCCTGATTGGTGACGACGACGATCTTGTAACCGAGGCCGCGAAGCGAGGCGATCGCGCTGGCGGCTCCCTGAATGAGCTTGACCTGCTCGGGGTCGCCCAGGTCGCCGTCATTGTGAATGATCGTGTTGTCACGATCCAGAAACACCGCCTGATTCATCGCGCGCCTCCCGGCGTCGTGAGCTGCCTGTCCATCCATGACGTTCCCGCAGTCTTCTCTTTTCAGTATTGCCGCTACGTGCCTCGAACGGTTTCGATTTTACCAGCCCAGATCATGTCGGGCATCCGGCAGTTTTCCGCGTAATTTTTCCAGCGCCGCCGTCGCCTCCGCGTCGAGCTGGTCGGGCACCTTGATCTGAATGCGCGCGTAGAAGTCGCCCTTCTGGCCTTTGGCGGATTCGATGCCCGCGCCGCGGATGCGCAGTTTCGCCCCGCTGGAGGTATGCGGGGGAATCTTCAGGTTCGCCTTGCCGCCAAGCGTCGGCACCTGGATCGTCGCGCCGAACACCGCCTCGTCGATCGACACCGGCACGTCCAGAGACAGGTCCAGCCCGTCGCGCTTGAACCAGGGGTGCGGCGTGACATGCACGCTCAGAATCAGATCGCCCGCCGGCCCGCCATTGGGCGAGGGCTGGCCCTTGCCGCGCAGGCGCAGCTTCGCGCCGTCGTCGACGCCCTTGGGGATTTTCATCTCGATGCTCTGCGGCCCGCCGGAGCCGGAGAGCTTGAGCGTGACGGTGCCGCCCTGCGCTGCTTGCAGGAACGGGACGGTGACGGAGGTTTCCAGGTCCTTGCCCGGCGTCGGGCCGCGCTGCTGATGAAAGTCCCCGCCGACGCCGAACCCGCTGTCGCCGCGGCTGTGTCCGCCGAACAGTTGCTCGAACACATCGTCGAGCCGGACGCCGCCGCCCTGCTGATCGAAACGAACGTTGAACCCGCCGGGTCCGCCATAGGTGGTGCGCTGTCCGCGCGGACCAGCCCCCGAGCTGCCGGGACCGGCGCCGGAGCCGAGGTTGACGCCGGCGTGGCCGAACTGGTCGTAGTTGCCGCGCTTGGTTTTGTCCGAGAGCACATCGTACGCTTCCTGCACCTCGGCGAAGCGCTGCTGCGCACCGGCGTCCTTGTTCACATCGGGGTGAAACTTCTTGGCGAGCTTGCGATACGCCTTCTTGATCGCCGCATCGTCGGCATCGCGCTTGACGCCCAGAATTTCGTAATAATCGCGTGGCATAGCACCCATTTTATCCCACTTCGCAAGGCCTCGTCATATAATCGCCCCATGATCCGCATCATCGAGCTTAACCATGTGGCGATACACATCGCGGACGTCGACAGGAGCATCGCGTTTTACCGGGATGTGATGATGTTACGTCAGTTGCCCCGCCCCGAGTTCGACTTCGACGGGGCGTGGTTCGAGTTGGGCGACGGGCGTCAGCTTCACCTGATCGCCGGGCGGGTCCTGCCGGCTCATTCGCACAACCGCGGCACCCACTTCGCCCTCCACGTCGCCGACTTCGACGAGGCGGAGGCGCACATTCAATCCAGCGGCGCGCCGCACAAGCCGCGCCAGCGCCGGCCCGACGGCGCGTGGCAACTGTTCGTCACCGATCCCGACGGCCACATC
Organism: Planctomycetota bacterium; assembly: GCA_016125255.1. Lineage (NCBI taxonomy): Bacteria > Pseudomonadati > Planctomycetota > Planctomycetota bacterium. Next base: position 11,981 of record WGMD01000028.1, read on the forward strand.
GTCGAACTCTGCGACAACACAACCGCCGACGCCGCGAAACGGACGAAGTTTCCGTGACGATCGATCGATATGACCCATGCATTTGTCATTAGGCATTAGGCATTTGTCAATGGTCATTGAAAGGCACTGGCGAACAATTGTCTTGCTGATCCCTGATCCCCGACCCCTGATCCCCGATGCCTGACCGCTTCAATCAGAAATCGCACTTGAACGTGAACACCAGCGCACCGTAAGAGTCACCGCCGTGCTGGCCTTTGAACTGTTCGGTCAGGTAGGTCTGCGCGTAGCTCATTTCGAACCATCTGTAGAGGAAGACCAGTCCGAACTGCGCTTCGCCGACGGCATGCTGAAGGTCGACGCCGTGGTCGTGCCCGAAGTTGCCGCCTTCGAACGTGGCGTCATGCGCGACGAGCCGACCGCCGAGTCGGACGAAGCCGTAGAATCCGGGCTTGTCGTGGTTGTATGCGATCCGCGTCGCCGAGGCCGGATCGTCGAGTCGGCCGGGCCCGAAGTCGTCGGGCAATTGCCATCCGACGCGGAACGTCGCCCCGCCCTCCGCCTGCACGCGCAGCAGTCCCGCCGCCCCGCCGACCGTCGGAATCAATTCCGCGCGGAACACCTGCTCCGCCGGCGACAGCGCCACTTTCCATTTCCGCCGGTACACCAGATCGAACGCGAACTCGTTGCCGATCTGGTTGTCCCATCCCTTGGGCTCGTCCGCGCCGACGAGCCGATGCACGAACTTCTGCGTCCCCTCGCCCTGAGCCGCCGGCCCGAGAACGCCGAGGTTCAACTCCAGATGATCGAACACGTTGTCCACCTGCCGCTGAAGATACCCGCCGACGTAGAGCCAGCAGGCGTACGGCCGATCGCCGGGGATGAGCGTCGCAATCGTGATCTCGTCGGGCGTGTACATGTTCTGCCCGAACGAATACCCGAACGCCGTCTTGCGATCGGCGACGGGCCCGAGCGAGAACACCGGTTCCATGGCGTCCGCCAGATCGTTGGCCCAATCCGGATGATGCGCCGCGGTGAGGCGGAACCCATTGGTGTAGTGCCGATCGGTCGAATGATTGGGCTTGAGGAACGAGCCGTCGTTCTCGATGTAGACGCTGACGTTGAACGGATCGTCCTGCGCGAATGCGACGGGCCCCATCATCAGACACGCGAGGAAAAAACAGACGAACATGCGCATCGCATCAACCTTTCAACGAATGAGGCGACACGATACCACGTATGGGCCGCGGCTGCTGAGCGGCAAGCGGCGTCAGCGCCAGGTGGAGGCGCTTCGGCGAAGGCGGGGTTTGGCGGGTGTGGGCGAAGCGGCGGGCTTGCGCTTCTTGCGCTCGCCGCTCATGCGCATGTTGAGCTTCTTGAGCGCTTCGATTTCGAGCTGCCGCACGCGCTCGCGCGTCAGGCCGATTTTCTCGCCGATTTCCTTGAGGGTCAGCGGCTCGGAGCCGTCGAGCCCGTAGCGCAAGCGGAGGATGGTCGCTTCGCGCTGGTCGATGACGTCCAGCAGCTTGTGGACATGCTTGAACTGATCGCGCTGGAGCATGTCATGCTCGGGCGCGGGGGTGTTTTCGTCGGCGAGCATGTCGTGCAGCGAGACGGATTCGCCGTCGCTGTTGGAAGCGGTGGACTGGCTGGGCCGCTGAAAGACGCGGACGGCGTTGCGGATGTGCCGCACTTTCTTGGCGGGAAGCTGAAGCGTCTCGGCGAGTTCTTCGAGGGTGGGCGTTCGGCCGAGCTGCTCCTCGAGCTGCCGCTTGGCGCGCTTCCACTTGGTGATCAGTTCGACCATGTAGGCGGGGATGTGAATGGGCTGCACGGCATTGATGAGCGCGCGTTTGATGGCCTGCTTGATCCACCAGGACCCGTAGGTCGAGAAGCGCGCGCCCTGCGTGGGGTCGAAGGATTCGACCGCCTTGACGAGCCCGACGTTGCCCTCTTCGATGAGGTCCGGCAGGGGGAGGCCGCGGTTGGCGTACTTTTTGGCGATGGAGACGACGAGTCGGAGGTTGGCGCTGATCATGTGCTCGCGCGAGGCCATGCATCCGTCGTTGATGATGCGCCAGGCCAGTTCCTTCTCCTGCTCGGCGGTGAGCAGCGGCGTCTGGTTGATCTGCTTCAGGTAAAGCTGAAGCGAAGATTGCACGTCCGACGATCGAGCCATTTTCCACCCTCATACCCCAAGCCGTCGCCTGCCGGAAATTCGGCGCGCAGCGGTGGGGATAATGATGTATTCGGCTGTTCCACGGGGCGGCTTAACCGATGTGGTGGGTTATTCGGGCGTTGTACGGCGGCAGGTTCGGCCTTCTGCCTTCATTAACCAATAGCAAATGCCCAATGCCTAATAGCCAATGCATTGGTCAATTGCTATTAGGCATTTGCTATTGGTTAATCAAAGACAGAAGCCGCGCATCACGCCGATCGGGTCATGCCCGCGGCGCCGATGAAGCCGGCATCGTTGCCGAGGGTGGCGGTGGTGATGATGACTTTGGGTTCGACGATGCGCCAGGTGTGTTTCATGAAGCTGGCGCGGACGCGTTTGGACAGCGCTTCGCCCGCCGCCGCCACGCCGCCGCCGAGCACGATCATCTGCGGATCGAACGTCCGCACGAAATTCACGCACGCGATGCCCAGGTATTCGCACGCCCGGTTGACGACCTTCTCCGCCAGCGCGTCCCCCGCTTCGAGGGCTTCGAAAACCTGGCGCGTCGTCGGATTGGCCGGCAAGCTGGTCTTCTCGCCGGCGGCCATGGCGCGGGCGGCGGAACGCGCGATCGCCGTCGCGCTGGTGTACTGTTCCAGACAGCCGCGCTGACCGCAGCCGCACGGCTCGCCGTCGAGCTGAATGATCGTGTGACCCAGTTCCGCACCCGCCCCGTACGAACCGGCGTAGAGCTTACCGTCAAGGACAATCCCGCCGCCGACGCCCGTCCCGAGCGTCAGCAGGATCAGGTACTTGATCGACTCATCGCGACCCGCCCCGGCCCAATATTCCCCATACCCCGCGGCGTCGGCGTCGTTGACGATCTTGATGGGCATCGGCATGCGCTTGTTCAATTCCGACGCGAGCGGGACATTTTTCCAACCCGCCAGATTCGGCGCCGAGAGCACCACGCCGTTGCGATCGACCGGCCCGGGCGTGCCGACGCCGATGCCCTTGATCTGCGATGCCTCGACCTTGGCGTCCGCCATCAGCTTGCCCGCCATGAACGCAAGGCGATCAAAGACATGCTCCGGGCCCTGTTTGGCTTCGGTGGGGATGCTGTGCTGGGCGACGACGTTGGCCTTCTCGTCGAGCAGGCCGCCTTTGATGTTCGTCCCACCCAGGTCCAGTCCGATGTAGTACTTCAAGGTCTTTGCTCCAGTGCATGATCTTCGCGAAGATCGTGGATGCTCCTATACTACCTTGTGCGGGCGACGGGCGGTACACCCGGAAAAAACCCGCATGGTGGAGACATCGCAACATGCTCTGGCAAGGATCCCTGCCTGAAAAATACCGCTCGATGAGCGACGCTGACCTAGCCGCCGCGATCCGCGCCCGCAAGGCCCAGCTCGGTCATCAGCTTGTCATCCTCGGCCACCACTATCAGGCCGACGACGTCGTCGCCCACGCCGATTTCCTCGGCGACTCGTTCAAGCTCAGCCAGCTCGCCGCTCAGAAAGTCGAAGAAGTCGGCGCGAAGTACGTCATTTTCTGCGGCGTGCATTTCATGGCCGAGTCGGCGGACATCCTCACGCCCGAGGACGTGGCCGTGATTCTGCCGGACATGTCGGCGGGGTGCTCCATGGCCGACATGGCGGCGTACGACGATGTGTTTGATGCATGGGAGCAGATACACGAATCGATCAACGCGGCCGGGCAGAACGCGCGCGTGATTCCGATTACGTACATGAACTCCGCCGCGTCGATCAAGTCCTTCGTCGGCGAGCATGGCGGGGCGGTGTGCACCTCCAGCAACGCGCGGGCGATTCTCGAATGGGCCTTCGCCGGCGGAACGGTGCCGCGCAGCGACGATGAGCAGATCAAGGTCATGTTCTTCCCCGATCAGCATCTCGGGCGGAACACCGCCGCAGCGATGGGCTACGACATTCGCGAGGATATGACGCTCTGGGACCCGCGCTCGCCGATGGGCATGGGCGGGACGAACGCCGAGGCGATCGTGCGCTCGAGCGTCATACTCTGGAAGGGCCACTGCTCCGTGCACAAGCTCTTCCGCCCCGAGCACGTCGACCAGATCAAGGCCCACGATCCCGACACGACCGTCATCGTCCACCCCGAATGCATCTACGAAGTCGTGCAGAAAGCCGACATGAGCGGCTCGACGGAAGCGATCATGAAGGCGATCCGCAACGCCAAGCCCGGAAGTAAATGGGCCGTCGGGACGGAAGTGCATATGGTCAACCGGCTCGCCAACGAAGCGGCGAAGCGCGGCGTGAGCGTGCGCATCCTGTCCGATTGCCAATGCCTTTGCACCACCATGTACCGCATCGACCCGCCGCATCTGCTCTGGGCCCTCGACAACCTCGCCGAGGGTAAGGTCGTCAATCAGGTCAAGGTCGACGCCAACACGCGTGCCTGGAGTCTCATCGCCCTCCAGCGCATGCTCGACATCACCCAACCCGCCGCCGTCTGACCCCCGGAAGCCGGCCCGCCCCGCTTCAGCGGGGCGGGGCCTCGCCCAAACCGAACCGCATTTTCCGGGTCGCGTATCACTGACGTGACAACGCCTGATCCCCTTTCCGGGCCCGTCGAAGTTTCACCACCCCGTCGTCGATGGTACCTCGCATCATGGGCGACGGTTGCGCTCGCCGCTCTGCTGGTTGCGTCGTTCATTGCGCTGGCGATCGTGCCCCTGCTGCTTGCTTGCCTCGGGCTGGCGATCGTCATTATTTATGCTGCGTGCCGGCAATATGACAGGATGCCACTGGTTGCGCTGACTCTTTCTTTGATCAGTTTTGGGGCTTGGTTTCAAGTCGCGATGTGTGAAGATCGAATCACCGGTGCGATTGGCATCATGACGATGGTCCTTGGAACCTGGCTCAGTATCCGCAGCATCATCATGGTCAAGACGCCTGATCGGGTTCTCGGCGCCGCTGCGATCATGATTGCCGTCCTTGGTTGGTGGTTCGTCTTGTACCGACTATTGACCATGACCGACAACGACTGGATCGTCACGCGCGTCTTCTGGGGCCTTCAATAAATCCGTGCCGCGCCATGGCGGGATGGGCCCTCCAACCGACTATCCACTACAATATCACTGGTCCCGAGTGAGATGACTTTCTTTTGCATGACAGGGGATCGATCATGACCGACGCCCATTCGACCCACACGCCTCCGAACGCACCGGCCCGCAGGAAGAAACGCTGGCCCAAAATCCTCGGCGGCATCGTTCTGCTCCTCATCCTTCTCGTCCTCCTCGCCCCGATGCTCATCAGCACGGTCGGCAAGGGCTTCGTCGTCTCGACCGTCAACGGGATGATCAAGGGGTCGGTCAAGATCGACGGCCTGAATCTGAGCTGGCTCGGCGGGCAGTCGCTTTCGGGCGTCGAACTTTTGGACCCGGAAGGCAAACCCGTCATCAAACTCGCCAAGGCGTCGACCGACCTGTCGCTCCTGTCGGCGGTGCGGGGGAATCTCGATCTGGGCAAGACGGTCGTCGACGGGCTGGACGCGTCTTTCTATGTGGACGAAAACGGCGTGAGCAATCTGCGGCGGGCGGTCGAGCTGATTCATCCGTCGCCGCCGAGCGATGAGCCGGCGAAGGTGCCGCCGACGCTGGCGCTGCAGGCGCAGATCACGAACGCGAAGGTGTCGCTGGCGACGCCGCACGTCGAGCCGGTCGTGGTGGACAACATCAATGCCTCCGCCTCGCTGCCGTCGATCCGGGACGCCATGACCGTGAACCTCACCGCCAGGAGCAAACAGGGCGAGCTGTCCGGCGACCTGGCGGTGGACGCCAAGCTGACCGACCTGTTCGCGGCCGACGGACTGGTCACGGGCGACAAGTCGCATATCGAAGCGCACGTGAAGGCGAACAATCTGCCGGTCGACGGCGTCGATCAGATCGCCGGGCTGGGCGGCAAGCTCACCGCCGCGCTGGGCAGCAAGCTCGACGCGAGCGTGGCGGCGGAGGTGACGGCGACGTCGCAGAATCTTGCGGTGAATCTGACGAGTCCCAATGCGCATGTGAAGCTCATCGGGCGCGTGGCGGACGGCGTGTTCGCGCTGACGGAGCCGGCGAGCGTCGATATGACGCTCACCCCGGCGCTCGTCGAGAAGCTCGCCGCCGGTCAGAGCGCGATGAAGCTCAAGGCCCCGGCGCCGCTGACGCTGTCGATCCCGACGCTGCGCGCCCCGGCCGGCGGGTTCGATCCGTCGAAGGTCGAACTGGCGGTCAAGTTCTCCGCCGACTCGGACATCGCGCTCGTCGGCGACGAGACGATCGGCGATGTGACGATCCGCAATCTGGCGGCGACGGTCGAGACGAAGAATCTCGCCGAGGCGCTCGCCGTCGCGCTCAATGCCGACACGACGCAGAAGAATCAGCCGGGCAAAATCGCCGTCAACGCCGACGTGAGCGGCCTGTACAACGCGGACAAACAGCTTCAGCTCGACAAGCTCAAGGTCAACGCCAAGGCGCAGGTGCAGGGCGTGCCCACGGCCCTGATCGACCAGATCGCCAAACAGAACGGGCTGATCGTCGAAGCGCTGGGCCCGATCGTGAACCTCGACGCGACCGCGACGAGCACCGGGTCCGACACCGCGCAGGCGACGCTGTCGATCCATACCGACAACGTGCAGGCGGAGAACCTGTCGCTGATATGGGCGGAGACGATCGCGCTGCGCGATGCGAAAGTCACGGCCAAAATCTCGCCGGCGCTGGCGACGCGCCTCATGGGCGGGAACCCGGCGATGACGCTTCAGAAGCCGCTGACCGCCGTGGTGATGATCCACGAGCTGACCGCCCCGCGCCCCGAAGCGGGCAAGCCGGCGTTCAACCCCGCCGCGACGAAACTCAAAGCCGCGCTGACCACGGACACGATCGACGTCGCCGGCGTGCCGACGGCGGGCGAAGTGCTCCTCGACAAACTCAACCTCTCGATCGACGGCGAATCGCTGGCGGCTTTGAAGGTGCACCTCAGCGCGCTCGCTTCGCAGCCGACGGCCGACCTGATCGCGATGCTCACCGGCGGCGCGCAGCTCTCGGTCAGCGCGGAGGCATCGACGGGGCTGGACAAGGATTCGAAGCTCAAGCCGATTGATGCGACGCTCGCGCTGGCGTCCGCCAAGCTCAATGCGAAGCTGACCGCGATGGCGCCGGGCGATCTGAGCCGCGTCGCGCTCATCGAGCCGGCCAAGGCGAACATGGTGCTCACGCCCGCCCTGCTCAAGCGGCTCAACATCTCGATCCCCGATGCGTACGCCATCACCGGCCCGACGCCCGTCGCGCTGTCCATCGACGACCTGGCCCTGCCGCTCAAGGACTTGGCGGTGAGCAAGGTCGCGCTGACGATGAAGATGACGCTCGATGCGGCGGGACCCAAGGATCCGATCGCGGTGCTGTTGGGTGAGCATGTCGCTCTGGGCGCGGCGATCGCTCCGGCGATCAACGGGACGAACGTGCGCGCGAGCGTCGAGGCGGCGAAGGTCAACACGGCTCTGGTGGGCGTGATCGATGTGCAGCAGGTGTTCACGCTCTCGGAGCCGATGTCGCTGAGCATGACCCTCTCGCCCGATCAGCTTCGCCAGATCGGCGCGGTCAAGGAAGGTCAGCCCACGCTCGGCGAACCGGCGACGATCACCTTGAAACTCAGCAAGCTCACCGCCCCCACCGCCGGCTTCGCGCTCAACAAGGTGCAGGCCGGTGCGGAGGTCGCGATCACCAAGCTCGTGCTGACGGGGAACGAGAAACTCGACGGCACGACGCTCAGCGACACGCAGGCGGGGCTCGCCTTCGACGGTCCGGCGGGGACGGCGAGCGTCGCGCTCAATGGCGCGGCCAGCGTCAAAGGTCAGACGACGCCCGGTCCGCTGACGGTCGATGCGAAAGTCGGCAAGCTGTTCGACGCAGCGGGGGCGATGCAGGTCGCCGCGGCGGATGTCGATGCGAGCGTCACGCTCAAGGAACTGCCCACCAGCGTCGTCGAGGCCTTCGCCGGAAAGAGCGGCGAATGGTCCCCGCTGATCGGCGACAAGGTGACGCTGACCGCCGCCGCGAAAGTCAGCGGGGGCCCCGGGGGCGCCAAGCCGACGGGGACGGTCGATGTGAATCTCGCCAGCGAGGACCTGGCCGTCGATGCGGGGCTCAAGCTCGCCGATCTGCTGACGCTTTCGCGCCCGGCGACGGTCAAATGGATCATCACGCCCGCGGCGTATGCGGCGTTGCGACCAGCCATGAAGGACCAGCACACGCTCGTCAATCCCGTCACGCTCGCTGTCGCCATCGACAAACTCAGCTATCCGAACCCGATGGCGGCTCCGCCCGCGCCGGCTGCGGCGAACGGCGAGGCGACCGGTTCGTTCGACCCGTCGAAGGTCGCCCTCAGCGCGGCGATCAGCGCTTCGCGCATGACCTTCAAGGAAACCGCCAGCGGCAAGACGCTTTCGCTCGACGGATTGAAGATCACCGCCGCCGCCCCGACGCTCGCGCAGCCGACGACGCTGCATGTCGAAGCCGCCGTACTCGACGAGGCCAACCCGCAGCTCACCGGCCGCATGCTCGTCGATGGAACCGTCGGCGACGTGTTCGATGCGGCGGGCAAGGTCGTCACCGATCAGCTCTCCGCCAAGCTCAACGCGCAGATCGCCGCGATGCCGGGCGAGATGATCGAATCGCTTTTCGGCAAGGGCGACGGCAAGCTGGCCGCGCTGGTGGGCGAGCGGGCCGACCTCGTCGCCACGACGGACCTCAAACACATGCAGGGCCCGGTCACGCTCAAGCTCGACTCGACGAATGTGAAAGTCGATACGCGCGGCCGCATCACCGATGGCTACCTGACGCTCGATCAGGACGCCGTGGCGACGTTGATGATCACCGAGGACTTCAGCCACACCTTCCTCAACGATCCGATCCTCAAGGAGGCGGTCAAGTCCGAGACGCCGGCGAAGCTGGTCATCGGACATCAGGACTTCCGCTTCCCGATCCGCGACTATTCGATCGAGAAGATCAACATGCCCGTGGCGATGCTTGATCCGGGCAAATTGATCATGCGTAACGCGGGCGTGATCGAGACGATCACCACGCTGCCCGCCACCGTCGGCAAGCTTGCGAAGCGCGACTTCGGCAGCGTCATCAGTCAGCTTCAGAAGGACGAAGTGCCCGCGTGGTTCACGCCGATGGATTTCAGTCTCGTCAACGGCGTGCTGACGCTGGGCCGCATGGACATGCTCATCGGCGAGGACTACCAGCTCGCCACATGGGGCAAGCTGGACATGGCGCGCAATCACGGGCGCATGGTGCTGGGCATCGCCGAACGCGCCATGCGAAAGATCTACGGCATCACCGTCTTCTCCGACAATCCCGATTACGTGGATCAGTTCATCATGGAAGGCCCGATCGATCAGCTCGGACCGGACAAGAAGGAACTGTCCGCCCGCATTCTGCTTTTGACCTCCGGCGGGATCGCCAGCCAGGTCGGCGGCGAAACGGTCGGCGGCATCGTCGGTCAGGTCATTCAGGGCGTCGGCGCCGCGGCCCAGACGTTCTCCAAGAAGGAAGTCGAACCCGCCCCCCCGGCGAAAAAGCCCTTCCCCTGGCCCGCCGAGAAAGTAACCCCCGCGACGCAGCAGACGCAGCAGCAGCAGCAGCCGGCCACGCAGACGCAGCCCAAGCCGGCGACGCAGCAGCCCGCCGCGCAGCCCAAAAAGAGCGCATCCGAGGAGCTTTTGGAGCAGGGCTTGCAGGAGCTTTTCAAGAAAAAGAAGAAGTGAGCCGCTGTCACAATGGCAGACGCCGCCGCCCCGGAAGAGTCGGATGGCAGATCAGCTTGCGGCGCGGGATAAGCATTGACAAGGGGTTATGACGCCGATCGGGTGGCATCGCTCTTGCACTTTCAGGCATGGGAAAGCCGTTGCAGCCCGTGTGCCCCGGCTTTATGGTACAGGCAGCATTACTCACGGCGGCTCCGGGCCGCGTCAACATCAGAGGTACGGATCATGTCCAAACCCATCGGCATCGACTTGGGAACCACCAACTCCGTCGTCTCCGTCGTCGAAGGCGGCTCCCCCAAAGTGCTCGTCAACTCCTCCGGCAATCGGCTCACGCCGTCCGTCGTGGCGTTCACCGACAAGGGCGAAGTCCTCGTCGGTCAGTCCGCCAAGCATCAGCAGGTCACCAACCCCAAGCGCACCGTTTACTCCATCAAGCGCTTCATGGGCCGGCGGCACAGCGAAGTCGAATCCGAAGAGAAGATCGTCCCCTACAAAGTGACCGGCGGGCAGAAGGAGCTCGTCAAGGTCGAAGTCGACGGCAAGCAGTACACGCCGCAGGAAATCAGCGCGAAGGTGCTGATGGACCTCAAGAAGACCGCGGAGGATTACCTCGGCGAGAAGGTCACCAAGGCCGTCGTCACCGTCCCCGCGTACTTCAATGACTCGCAGCGCCAGGCGACCAAGGAAGCGGGCGAGATCGCCGGGCTCGACGTGATGCGCATCATCAACGAGCCGACCGCCGCCGCGCTGGCATACGGCCTCGACAAGAAGAAAGAGGAAACCGTCGCCGTGTTCGACTTCGGCGGCGGAACCTTCGACATCTCCATTCTCGAAATCGACCCCGAAGTCGGAACCTTCCAGGTCCGCTCCACCAACGGCGACACCCACCTCGGCGGCGACGACATCGATCAGCGCCTGATCGACCACATCGCTGAGCAGTTCCGCAAGGAACAGGGCATCGACCTGCGCAACGATCCGATGGCGCTGCAGCGCTTGAAGGAAGCGGCGGAAAAGGCCAAGTGCGAACTGTCCAAGCAGCTTGAGACCACCATCAACCTGCCGTTCATCACCGCTGACCAGTCCGGCCCGAAGCACCTGCAGATGAACCTGACCCGCGCGAAACTCGAAGCGCTCATCAAGGACCTGCTCGAGCGCCTCCGCAAACCCTGTCTCGCCGCCCTGCAGGACGCCAAGCTCAAGCCGTCGGACATTCACGAAGTCGTCCTCGTCGGCGGGTCGACGCGCATCCCCGCCGTCGGGGCGCTCGTCAAGGAACTCTTCAACAAGGAGCCTAATCGCTCCATCAACCCCGACGAAGTCGTCAGCGTCGGTGCGGCGATTCTCGCCAACGAACTGGAAAAGGGCGGGTCGTCGGATGTGCTCTTGCTGGACGTGACGCCGCTGTCGCTGGGCATCGAGACGCTCGGCGGGGTCATGACCGCGCTCATCCCACGCAACACCACCATCCCGACCTCCAAGAAGGAAGTCTTCTCCACCGCGACCGACTCCCAGACCGAAGTGACGGTCCATGTGCTTCAGGGCGAACGTCCGATGGCCAAGGACAACCGCACGCTGGGCATGTTCAACCTCACCGGCATCCCCCCCGCACCCCGCGGCCAGCCGCAGATCGAAGTCGAGTTCAACATCGACGCCAACGGCATCCTGGCGGTCAAGGCCAAGGACACCGCGACCGGCAAGGAACAGTCCATCGAGATCAAGGGTTCGTCGGGCCTGGATGAAAATGAGATCGAGCGGATGAAGAAGGACGCCGAGGCCCACGCCGCCGAGGACCAGAAGCGCCGCGACTTCATCGACGCCAAGAACCACGCCGACACGCTCGTGTACTCCGTGAAAAAGAGTCTGGAAGAGCACGGCGACAAGGTCAGCCAGGAAACCCGCACGAACATCGAGCGGGCGCTGACGGGCGTCGAGGAAGCCATGAAGGGCGAGGACAAGGCCGCGCTCGACAAGGCCGTCGAAACCCTCAACAACGCCGCCATGGAACTCGGCAAAGCCGCCTACGAAGCCGCGAGCAAATCCGGTGAAGGCGCCGCCCCCGGCGGCGAACCCGCCGGCGCCGGCAAAAAATCCGGCGGCGACGACGTCATCGACGCCGAGTTCGAAGTGAAGGAATAATCACCTTCCCCCCATCCAATCCCCCGAAGCCCGCGGCGTCGCGCCGTGGGTTATTTTCGTTCCATTGGATCGCACCGCGCAATAAAAAATCCCCGGCCGGCAGCCGGGGGTAGAAAATCCAACGACAAGATTGATAGCTCAGGCGCGCCGGCGGCGGAAGATCGCCACGCTACCCAGCAGCAACACGCTCAGCGTGGCCGGCTCGGGCACGGGACCCGTGAAAATGAAAATCGGAGCCGCGAAGCCCGGCGAGTCGTCGACGCTGTGGAAGGTCGAGAAGTCCGGCCCGGTGAACCAGCCGTTCTCGAATTCGACATCGGGATTCATCACGCCGCCCGGCAGACTCACATCGAAGTCGACGATGTTGAGCCCCAGACCCGCCACACCCTCAAGCCCCAGAAAATACTGCTGCCCCGCCAACACCTGATACGGCGCGAAGGTGATCCCCAGATCGCCCCCGGCCTGACCCGCCGAGAACATCCCGGTCCGCTCGATCACGCCCGTGCCCGGCCCGGTCACGCGCACCAGGGAGAGCGTCACATCCCGCGTCACCACCGGCGGACTGGAAATCGAGCGAAATCGGCTGAAGATCCCGTCGATCGTCACATCGTGGTCCGACATCACCAGCCAGCCGATGTTGTCGATGGACTGATCGAAAAAGAAATTGCCCGGTGCGAACGACCCGTTGATGTCGCCGATCACCGGACTCACCGCCCGTGCACGATCCGCACTCATCGACAGCACGAACGCCGCCAACACGATCAAACCCGCTCGCATATTCAAAAGCTTCATCAGTGTTTCTCCCGTTTTCAAAAATCATCGGGCCAAATACCTGCCCGTCGTCCCCGGCGGGACCACCCCGATGGTCGACCCGCCAATCCACCAAATTATCCGCCCGCCCCGGAAGGGTCAAGAAAAATTGCACGAATCTTCGGCAAAAACTGCTGGAGCAGCTTCACAAATAGCATCTCCAACGAGCCGCGACCGTGAGGGAGCGGTCAAGGAATGCCATTGGAAGCGGGCTCGACCGCTTGCGGACGCGCGCGGCTCGTTGGGATGCACGGCTGCACACTGATTGAATCCGCCCCAGACGGTTCGTCCGATGGGCGTACCGCTCATTACGCAATCAGGCGGCAAAGATCCGCGAAGGTCGCGGCGCCCTCGAACTGGATGTCGCGCGGCGGCCGGGTAGACATGGCGCTCATGCCGATCAGGCCACTGATCAACAAACCCCCCGCGACCGCAAATCCGTAAGCGGAAAGACCGAACCAGATGCCCACATAGCTGATGATCAGTGTGGCCAGACCCGCGAGGAACATCCACGCAAAAATCAATCCGCCGGGCACTTCGATCTTTTTAACGCGCCGGGTCAACTCGGGCCGGAAATGCCAGAGCATCTCGATGAAGGGCCTCCATTGGGCCATGGCGAATTGATTGATCGGCGTCGACGGGCGCAGGTCGCTTACATCCGCGCCGTGCTCACGCAGCAAGCTTCGCAATGTGAGGAAAACGCCCGCCGGCATGCAGCCGCGACCCATGATGAACAGCGGGCGCGGCTCTGGCATGACGCCGCCGCAGGCGGCCAGAAAGTCGCAGACTTCACCGATCGTGGTCTTGCGCGGTTTGCGATGGAGTTGCCGCCAGGCATCCGCGGGGATGCGCGCGTGATACATGCGCTGGTAGGACTCGCGCGATCGATCGCAATCGGGAAAGTCGTCCGCGGAGACATCCTCATATTCGTGGATCGTGCTTTGTCTGCTCAACTGGTAATGACAAACGTCCTGGAAGATGGCGCTCGTGTCGAAGACGGCGAACCAGTCGGCGGCGGTCATCGGGCGACTGTCCGGTGCGTAATCATCCCAATCGGTCGGCATGCGTCACTCCGAGTTGAACCCGCCGCGAGCGGCGTCGCTAAACGGTCAGATCACCGAATCACGTTTCGACAGGCCGTGCGCGGGGCGGGTGTCGAGGGTGACGAGTTTTTCGTGCTGGATGCGCTTGGCTTCGTCGGCGTCGGCGACTTCATCGCTGTGACACGCGGCTTTCTTGCCCTTGTGAGCGAGTTTGTGAATCTGTTCGGGGGAGAGGACGCCGCGCCTTTCGAGGATGGCGCGCTGATCGTCGGTCAGCGCATCACTCTTGACCGGCTTGCCGCCCCCGGATCGCTCAAAGCCCTCGGCTTTGCCGCTGGCCCATTCGGTGATTTCCTTAGAGATGCGGACGGAGCACCAATCGTGGCCACACATCGCGCAGAAGTCGGTGTCGACGTCGAGGTCCTCATCGTGATACGCCCGCGCGGTGTCGGGGTCGAAGGAGATCTCGAAGTGTTTTTCCCAGTTGAGGGCGGCGCGGGCCTTGGTCAGTTCGTCATCGCGATCGCGCGAGCCCGGAATACCCAGGGCGATGTCGGCGGCGTGGGCGGCGATCTTGTAGGCGATGCAGCCCTGCTTGACGTCGTCTTTTTTGGGCAGGCCCAGGTGTTCCTTTGGCGTGACGTAGCAGAGCATGGCGGCGCCGTGGTAGGCGGCGTTGGTCGCGCCGATGCAGGAGGTGATGTGGTCGTAACCGGGGAAGATATCGGTGACGAGCGGGCCGAGCACGTAAAAAGGCGCGCCGTGGCAGACGGTGCGCTGGTATTTCATGTTGTACTCGATCTGATCGAGGGGGACGTGGCCGGGGCCTTCGACCATGACCTGCACGCCGCGGCGCCAGGCGCGTTCGGTCAGTTCACCGATGGTTTTGAGTTCCAGAAGCTGAAGGTCATCGGTGGCGTCGGCGAGTCCGCCGGGGCGGCAGCCGTCGCCGATGGAAAACGTCACATCATGTTCGCGCATGATGTCGCAGATTTTCTCCCATGCGGTGTACATGGGGTTCTGCTTGTTGTGGATGAGCATCCATTTGGCCAGCAGCGACCCGCCGCGGGAGACGAGGCCGATCAGGCGGTCCTTGGCGTAGCGCAGGTGTTCCATCAGCACGCCGGCGTGGATGGTGAAATAGTCGACGCCCTGCCGGGCCTGATGCTCGACGGTGGCGAGGATCGCCGCTTCGTCGAGGTCTTCGATTTTGCGGCCGATGATCATCGAATAGATGGGCACGGTGCCGATCGGCGTCGTCGAGTTGCGGATCAGCGCTTCGCGACAGGCATCAAGGTCGCCGCCGGTGGAGAGGTCCATGACGGTGTCCGCCCCCCACCGCTCAGCCCACTTGAGCTTCTCGACTTCCTCGTCGGTCGAGCTCGACACGGGCGACGCGCCCATGTTGGCGTTGACCTTGGTTTTGCTGGCGCGGCCGATGCACATGGGGTCGAGTTGGTAGGTCAGGTGATGAATGTTCGCCGGGATGACCATGCGGCCGGCGGCGACTTCATCGCGGACCTGCTCGGCGGAGAGGTGCGGCTCGCGCTCGGCGACGCGGCGCATCTCGGGCGTGATGATGCCGAGGCGGGCGTGTTCGAGTTGGGTGATGGGTTTGAAGTCTTTGGGATAAGTCACACGGCGCGTTTGGCCGCGCGCGTCGGTGAATTGGACAGTGCGCGCGGATTCGCACGCCTCGCTGAAGCGAGGCGTGCCGGCGGCGGCGGTGGTCCAACCATCGGGCAGGAAGTCCCATGCGGTCTTATTCGACGGGGCGGGCATGCCGGGGGCGTCGGGGGAGCTGAACATGAGGGGTCCGCCGACGTCGGGTTTGCGTGCGAAGGAGCCGGGCGTGGTGGCGCGGCCGGTGCCGGGGTTGGAGAACGTGACGGGACGATTGAACGGATCAGAGGGGCGGATCATGGGGTTCGCCTTCCTACGCAGCTTGCCCGGAAAGATTCCGGGGGCTGATCAGGTTCCAAGGGACTGTCTCAGCCCGACGCCCGATTGCGCCGGACACCCCTGGCGAACATTATTTTGATAGTGCAAGCATAGAGCGCCGCGCGATCCGGTCAAGCGCGATTTTGTCCGCGGGGTTTTCGACAGATGGCAAAGGTGCATGGGATTTGACGAAAATCCCGGTGAATTTTGCGCTTTTTTGAATTTGCCCAGTGCGGCGGCAGTCGCGCCGATGTCGCGTGAACGCTGCCGCGCAAGCATGCAGCGCGAGCGTCGTTCAACCCGCTTGGCGATGCGACATCGCGTTTGGCACGACGCTTGCTTTCTCACCCGGACCCGCCCCGCACCGCAATGGTGTCTGTTCGATGTGTTCGATCCTCATACGCCGATTCGCCCGCCTTGTCCGCGACGACCAATGATGTTTCCCGCCTGACATCCGTGACCACGCTTCATTGAACCTCATTCCCGATTGGAGTCTCGCATCATGCTTGGCTATCTCATTGATATGGACGGCGTCATCTATCGCGGTCGGCAGCTCATCCAGGGCGCCGATACGTTCATCCACGAACTGCTCCGCCGCGACATCCCCTTCTCGTTCCTCACCAATAATTCCCAGCGCACGCGCCGCGATGTCGTCACGCTCCTGCGACAGCTCGGCATCCACGTCGGTGAGCAGCATGTGTATACGTGCGCGATGGCGACCGCGCGCTACCTCGCTTCGCAGAAGCCCGGCGGCACCGCGTTCGTCATCGGCGAAGGCGGGCTGCTGACCGCGCTGCATCGGCACGGATTCTCCATCACCGATCGCGAGCCCGACTACGTCGTCATCGGCGAAGGGCGCACCTTCAACGCCGAGCAGGTCGAAACCGCGCTGAATCTGATCCTCGCCGGCGCGAAACTCGTCGCCACCAATCTCGATCCCAACTGCCCCACCGCCAACGGCACACGCCCCGGCTGCGGCGCGATCGTCGCCATGCTCGAAGCCGCGTCCGGCCTCAAGGCCTTCAGCGTCGGCAAGCCCAGCCCCATCATGATGCGCGGCGCCCGCAAACTCCTGGGACTCACCGCCGAGCAGACCGTCATGATCGGCGACACGATGGAAACCGACATCCTCGGCGGCGTGCAGCTCGGCTATTACACCATCCTGACGCTCTCGGGCGGCACGCGACGCAACGACCTGCCCCGCTTCGCCTATCACCCCGATCAGATCGTCGAGTCCATCGCCGATGTGCATCACGATCGGCTCGTCGAACGCCTCCGCGCCACGCCGATCGATCGCTTCTCCGCTCCTCCGCAGCCGATCGAACACTCGGCCGCGTGACCCGGCGGTCGCGACCGTCGCGCCCAACAAGAAAGCTCAGGGATGGCCATCCCTGAGCTTTCATTGGGTGCAGCGTCATGTGCGGCGTCGATCAGTCGTTGCGGCCGGGCATGCGGATGAGTTCGACGGTCGGGAGCGTGCCCACGAGCGGGCGGACGTAGCGGACGAAGTCGTCGGCGACGTTGTTGCCGTCGATGATCCATTCGTCCTTCATATGGCGCGTCTTGGCGGCGATGTTCGTCACCGCGGTCACGCCGTATTCGACGGTGTAGGGGTTGTCGCTGGTGCGGTTGATCGTGATCGAGCCCTCATCAAGCTGACCGGCGAGGGCGACTTCCGCCGCCTTGCGCCCGACGGCGCGGGCTTCGATCTGATCCACCTTGCTGATGGACCCGGCGAAGCAGCGCTGGACGTAGCCGAAGGTATCGGCCCGGACGCGGAGTTTTTTGCCGAGGTGGTTTTTGAGATGCGTGGCGAGGAAGTCGCCCAGCGCGCCGGAGCCGGAGAGCTGCACGTTGCCGTGCGAGTCGCGGTCGATGGCCGCGCCCTGCTGCTCGGCGAGTTTGGCGGCGATGGGCGTGTGCTTGGCGTCGGAGATGCCTTCGGACACGGCGATGAGGCAGCGGCCATGCTTCTTGAAGACGCGGTCCACGTCGGCGACGAACTTTTCTTCGTCGAAAGCCGACTCGGGGCAGTAGATCAGATGGGGCCCGTCCTCGGGATTCTGCCGGGCGAGCACGCTGGCGGCGGTGAGGAAGCCGGCGTGGCGACCCATGATGATGTTGATCTTGATGCCCGGCAGGGCGCGGTTGTCGAGGTTGTCGCCGATGAAGGCCGAGGCGACGAAGTTGGCGGCGGAGCCGAAGCCGGGGGTGTGGTCGTTGCACTGCAGGTCGTTGTCGATGGTCTTGGGAATGTGAAACGCCCGCATCTCGTATCCGTCGGCCTTGGCGGCTTCGTTGACGAGCCGGCAGGTGTCGGACGAGTCGTTACCCCCGATATAGAAAAAGTAACGGATGTCATGCTTGGCCAGGGCCTTGAGCACGTTCTTGCAGTGCTCGGCGTCGGGCTTGTCGCGGCTCGATCCCAGCCCGGCGGAGGGGGTGTCGGCGATGCGGTTGAGGCGGTCCTGCGGGATGGTGTGCAGGGGGATGAAGTCTTCGTTGAGCATGCCTCGGACGGCATGATGGGCCCCGAGGATTTTACCGCTAAACCCTGCTGCTTTAAGACCTTCGACGCAGCCGACCATGGACTGGTTGATCACGGCCGTGGGCCCGCCCGACTGCCCGATCACGGCGTTGCCCTTGAGGATGTCCGACATGGCGATACTCCCAAATAGGCCCCGTTGACCGGTCCGAGCCGGGTTTTCGGGGCTGAGAATGCGATTTTGATGTTCGAAAACGTGACCGATCACGCTTTCGGGGACGGCCGATCATACCGATTTGGGCCCGCCCGGCAAGGTGACCGGGCGCGGAGGCCGCGCCGCCGGGCCATGCAAAACAACCCAAATGCCCCATCAAACCCCCTTGTCCAAATCGCAAATATCCCCTTGACTGGATGTTAGAGAAATCTTCCCGCCAATGGCCTTTACAAGACCCCCGATACATAATTCAAATACAGGCAGCACAGATATTTATGGAAATATCTCCAGCCCTTCAAGATGCGATTGACACACATGCCGATAGAGGACTAGGATACGGCCTGTCACACCGAATACCTCCACGATTTTTTGCCGTGGCGCCCCCCGTTGCGACTTCGGAGCTCGCAACGGGGGCTTTTGTTTTTATGCGGAGTGGGGAGCGCGGAATTCGGAGTGAAGCGCGCGCGGCGCGCGGTTGTTAAGCGCCGCATCAAGCGCGCTGCGGCAACGGCGGCAGCGCCTGTTCCAATACGCCGCGCGCCCGCGGCCAGAGCAACAGCGCTTCAACAATCATCCATATCTCCAGCAGCAACACGATCGCCGCGATCCCCATCAGCACGTAGCTGCCTTTGTGATACCACCTGAGAATGTCGTGACTCATCGCCCACGCCGGCATGATCAGCATGAACACCATCGGGATCGCCGCGAACCACACCGGCATCTTGCGACGCCAGAGCCAGAAGCACACCACCAAAAACGCCAGCCCCGCGAGCAATTGATTCGTCGCGCCGAACAGCGGCCAGAGAATCAGGCCGCCCTTGCCGATTGTCTTCCATGTCCAAGGATCGCCCGGCTTGGGAAACAGCGCCAACACGAATGCCGTCGAAACGGCGAAGAACGTCGCGCCGTGTTTGTTCGTGAGCCAGACCAGCGGGTTCATCGAAATGCTCTTGCCCACCGTGCCGTGCTCGAATTCCGTGTCGTATCCTTCCGCCGCCATCGCCGTGGGCGAAACCTTCGGCGCGAATGTGGCGGCGAGTTCCTGCACGACATAGCGCTGAAGGCGGGTCGCGGTGTCGAGCGTCGTGCCGGCGAACGAGGCGACGAGCACGCCGATCAGCGCGGTGCCGAAAGTATGGTTGATATGGGCGGCGTCGAGGAAATTGGCGGCCCCGACGATGAACGCGCCCAGCGCATTGGTCGTCGCCGACTGCCAATCGTGATAGACCGCGTTCCATAACGCTGTGCCCGTCAGATTCGGGAACTGGTCCTGCCATCCGATGCCGATGCCGGCGGCGACGGCGCAGATGACGAGCGTGGCGAGGAAGCCCTCGGTGAGCATGGATCCGTAGCCGACGAACTGGGCGTCGGTTTCGTTCTTGATCTGCTTGCTCGACGTCCCGGAGGACACGAGGCAGTGAAATCCGCTGATGGCCCCGCAGGCGATGGTCACGAACAGGAACGGCACGAACGAGGGCGCCTCCAGCGGATGCGGCGCGAACGCGGGGGCGGCGATGTGGACGGGCTGCCCGTGCGAGCCGAAGAACCCGACCGCGAACAAGCCGATCACGACCAGGCCCAGCGAGCTGATGAGCTGAAGACTGTTGATGTAATCGCGCGGCTGAAGGAGGATCCAGACGGGAATGACGCTCGCCACATAACAGTACGCCAGCAGAATGGCGACCCAGACCCAGACGGGCCAGGCGGCCATCGTCGTGTTGATCGTCTGAATCGCCGCCCCGAACCCGCCGCCGGTCCATGCGATCCCCGGGCATCCCGCCCCGAACCACACGGTCAGGTACATCAGCGCCAGCGCGATCAGCGACGGGATCGTGACGCTCTTGCCCTTGCGATGCACCTTGACGCCGATCCAGACGGCGATGGGAATCTGCAAGAACACGGGCATGATCGACTCGGGGAATTTCACAAACACGTTGGCGATGACCAGCCCGAAGATCGCCAGGACGACCCATAGCGCGAACAGCAGGATGAGCAGGAACAGGAAACGCACGCGGGGGTTGAGCACGCGTCCGGCGATTTCGCCGACGGTCTGCCCTCGGTTGCGGAGGGAGACGACGAGCGTGCCCAGGTCATGGACCGCGCCCATGAAGATGGAGCCGAGCACGATCCACAGCACGGCGGGGACCCACCCCCAGATGATCGCCAGCGCCGGGCCGACGATCGGGCCGGTGCCGGCGATGCTGGTGAAATGATGGCCGAAGACGATGGACTTATTGGTGGGGACGTAGTCTTCGTCGTCGTTGAGTTCGACGCTGGGGACGGTGGCTTGGGGATCAAGTCGGAAGATTTTGCGTGCGAGCCATCGGCCGTAGGTGTGGTACGCGACGATGTAGAGCACACCGGCGGCGAGTGCGATCAGGAGTGTGGACATCTTGGCGGGCGCCTCCAAAGGATTGCGGCGAAAATTGAAAAGTCATTATACCGCATGAGCGCGGCGCGCATGAAAAAAGCCGCATGCAGCCGGGGGCTCGGCTACGTGCGGCTTAGCAGTGTTTGCGGTCAATCGTGCGGGCTTATTCGCCGTGGCGCGGCCGGCTCAGGACGCCGAGCATCGAGAGCCCGAGCATCATGACCATCGACGCCGGCTCCGGCACCGCAGTCAAATGCGCGGTCGTGTCCAACGCATCGACCGGGTCCACCGCCGGGGCCTCAAGCCCGGGCAGTTTGCCGTCGACGAGCAGCAGGTGCGCATCGACAGCCGGGGCGACGGTCTGCGTCGCAGCGGTCTGCTGCGGTGCGGCGGGCGCGTCCGATGACGGCACTCCGGCCTGCACCATCGAGCAGGTCAATGCGACAACGATTCCTCCAAGCGCATGGTGAATTCGCATCTCGTTCCTCGCAACTCATTTTTTTCTTTGGCGGTTCTCATTCCAGCCATCTCAATCGTTCCAGTTCCTGCCACCAGTATGACCCCTACCACCGTTAAATGCAACACAAATGTCAGATTTTTTCCGATCCGCCCGCATCGAGTGGGCCATTTTCAGCCCAAAAACGCGGGTCGGACGCCGGCGGCCCCTCCGCCGGGGTCAATCCCGATGGCGCGGACGGCTGATGACGCCGAGCATCGAAAGCCCGAGCATCATGACCATCGACGCCGGCTCGGGGACCAACAGCGTGAGGCGGAATGCATCGAGCGCCACACCGTCTTCGCGCGGCGAGAATCGGATCGTGTACGTCTGCCCGCCGATCAAACGCCAGACCGCATTGACATCCCCGCCGCCCGAATCGGTCTTCTCGAAGCCCGCTGTGCCCAGCCAGGGCGTCGTGTCGAAATCCGAGTCGGCGGGGAATGAGTAGCGGTACCAGTCGGCCTGCCCGCCGGTGCCGTCGTTGATCTCTAGAACGCGGGCATAGAGCGAATCGCTCCCGCCGTCGTATCCGTCCGCCCGTGCGAACAACTGATACACCCCCGTCACCGGCACCGTCACCTCGTAATCGAGGAACGGCCCGTCAAGGACGCCTTGGGCCGTGAAGAAGGTCTCGCCGGAGTTGCCCGGCACAGTCTGCATGTACAGATCGCCCTGCGCATTGGCGAACTTCGCGCCGCTCGGCTCGCCTTGGTCTTCGCCGTTGCCGACGTTGCCGGTACCGGCCGCGCCGTCGATGACCTTCCATTGCACGCCGCCGAGCACACTCGCGCCGCGACGCGTGTAATTCTCCGCTTCAACTTCGAGCCCGAACGTCGACATGTTCGGGCCGATGCCCGTCGGCGCGGCCGATGCGACCGGCTGGAGCACGAACGCGTCGACGGTCGAACCGTCCTCGCGCTGCGAGATCTTCAGCGTGTACACGCCGGCGGCGCCGACCGTGAACGTCACGGGGTTGTGCGCCGGAGAGGCCGTGTTGACCTCCGCCTGCCCGGTGCCGTCCCACGCGGTCGTGTTGAAGTCCGCGTCGATGCCGTGGTTGAGTTCATACCAGTCGGTGCCGGCCCCGGTCAGCTCCTCGATGCCGACGAAGACCGAGTCGGACGCGCCCTGCGTTCCGCTGTCGGTGTTGTTACCGTCCCATCGCAGATAAAGCTGATATGTGCCGGGCGTGTTGATTTGCATTTTGTACTGGATGGACGGGGCGCCGTTGGGCGTGCCGGGCGAGCCGTTGTCGGGCAGGGACTGGATGTAGGCGCTGTTGCGGACATTCGTCGCCGCCGGGCCGGCGCCGCTCGATTCGGTCGGCACGATGACCCAGCCGTTGGCCCCGCTGTTGGTGCGTGTGGAGAAGATTTCCGCCTCGCCGACGATCGCGCCATTGGCGTCGGGCTGATACACGAAGTCCGCGCCGGTGTAGTGGTTCACCGCCGCGTTGTACTGATCGCGCATCTGCATGGCGTTCAGTTCGGTGTCGAACAGCGCCACCTCGTCCATGTTGCCGCCGAACTGTCGGTTGTTGAAGTTGCCGCTCGTGCCGAGCCGGCCAAGTTGGATGTTGTTATCGAGGTTGTAGGTCGAGGAGCCGGTGTCAGCATTGGAAGCGATCTGCTGGCCGTCGACATAGAGCTTGACCTGTCCCCCGGCTGCCCACGTCGCGCCGACGAGATGCCATTGCCCGTCGCGCACGCCCGCATCGGAGCCGTTGTTGAAATTGGAGGAGTTACCCGTGGCGAAAAAGCCCAGCGAGCCGTTGGTATTGAGCTGAAGGTGCAGTTCGTTCTCGCCGCCGAACCCGTCGCCGCCGGTCGATCCGCCGCCGCGACCGTAGAACAGTCCGCCGTTGTCGGAGTCGGCCTGTCCGGGCGTGGTGCGGATCCACATCGACACCGAGCCGGCCGTGGTGTTCATGCCCACCGCCGTCGGAATCGTCGTCGAGCTTGTCGAACTGCCCGCGTTGTAAAGCGCCGACACGTTGCCCGATCCGAACCCGCCGAAGTCAAGCGGTCGCGGGGCGGCCGACTGGTTGACCGTGACGCCCGAGCCGTGCGTCGCATTGTTGGACCCGACCGCGTCGGCCGCCGAGGTCCCCGAAGTTTCGTTGAAGTTGTAATACGCGACCGCCCCCTGATCGACGCGCGTCACATCCTCATAGCTGATCGCGCCTTGGGCCAGGGCGCAGCACGAAACGACAACCATTCCGCCAAAGATATTCGGTTTTCTCATCGCAACCTCATCCAGATACGGTCTGTCAATCCGCCTCATTCGTTACAAACAACATAAGCAGTATGACGCGCACAACCGGCCGCGCCAACCGAAAATCTCAAAATTCTCCGAGAAAATTCGTGCTATCGCCTTGTTTTTCGCGCAATAACCCAGTCTCGCCGACGCCGCCCGCTCAATCCTCCTCCGCGGCGGGCTTGAACTGGCTCTCCAGATGCTGCTGGACCTGCGGCGGAACGGGTTCGTAGTGACTGAACTCCATGCTGAACGAGCCCTGCCCGCCGGTCACCGATTTGAGCTGGTTCTGGTACTGCGTCAATTCCGCCAAGGGCGCCTGCGCCTTGATGCACAGCATGCCCCCGCCCACGCTGTCCGTCCCCATGATCCGACCGCGCTTCGACGACAAATCCCCGGCGATATCGCCCATGTTCCCCTCCGGCACCGTGATGTCGAGCTTCACGATCGGCTCGAGCACCTGCGGCTTGGCCTTGCTCACCGCGTCCGCGAACGCCTTCCGAGCCGCCGTCACGAACGCCACTTCCTTCGAGTCCACCGCGTGATACTTCCCGTCGTACACGCTCACGCGCACGCCCTGCATCGGATACCCCGCGACGCACCCCTGACCCATCATCTGCATGACGCCCTTCTCGATCGCCGGGATGAACTGATGCGGGATCGCCCCGCCGAACACATCATTGACGAACTCGAACGGCTCGCCGTTGCCCAATGGCTCGACGCGCAGGTACACCTCGCCGAACTGACCCGCCCCGCCGGTCTGTTTCTTATGACGATGGTGCCCTTCCGCTTTCCCGCCGATCGTCTCGCGGTACGCGACCTTCGGCGGATGCGTCTTGACCTCCACGTGATACCGGTTCTTCATCTTCTCCAGAAGAATCCGCAGATGCAGCTCGCCCAATCCGCGAATCACCGTCTCGCCGCCGCGCTCCACCGCGAAGCACGGGTCCTCCGCCTCCATCGCGTGCAGCGCCTTGGCGATCTTCTGCTCGTCGCCCCGGCTCATCGCTTCGATGGCGAAACCCGCCATCGGCTTGGGGAACTCAAAGGGCTTGAGATGCACGTGCCCGTGCGCGATCGAGTCGTGCAGCACATCGTTGAAGTGAATCTCCTCGACCTTCGCCACCGCGCAGATGTCGCCGGGAATCCCCTGGTCGATCTCCTTGTGCTCCTTGCCCTGCAATTTGAATAAATGGCCGACTTTGAAGGGCTTTTTGGCGTTGCCGATGTAGAGCTGGCTGTCCTTGGTGATTGTGCCCTGGTGGATGCGGAAGATGCTCAGCTTGCCGACGAACGGGTCGCTGGTCACCTTGAACACGTGCGCGATGACATGCTTTTTCGGGTCCGCATCGTACTTGAGCGGCTCCACATGCTCGCCCTCCCCATGTTCAAACGGTCGGGGATTGCCCTCCAGAGGGTTGGGCATCAAGTCGGCGAACACCTCAAGCAGTTCAGCGAGGCCGATGTCCCGCGTCGCGCTGGCGAAGCAGATCGGCACCAGATGTCCTTCCCGCAGCGCCTTCTCGAACACCGCATGCAGTTTGTCATGCGAGACGTCTTTCCCTTCCAGGTACGCCATCGCGGTTTCTTCATCGACTTCGACGACTTGTTCGACGATGGCCTTGTGCGCCTCGCCGACGTTTGAGAAGTCCGCTTCGCCGCTTTCGTGGTCGAACACATCACAGACGCTCGTCGCTCCGCCGGCCGGCAGATTGATCGGCAGGCACTCCGGGCCGAACGCTTCGCGAATCTGCTCCACCAATAGCGGCAGGTCGATATTGTCGTGATCGATCTTGTTGATGACGATCGCGCGGCAGAGGTTTCGGTCGGCCGCGCGCTCCATCATGCGCCGCGCCGTCATGTCGATCCCGGCGTGCGCGTCGATGACGACGACGACCGTCTCCACCGCCGGGAAAGCCGCCAGCGCGTGACCGGCGAAGTCGCCCATGCCGGGCGTGTCGATGAGGTTCACGTGATGCTGATGATGATCGAGACTGACGAGTGCCGCGTTGAGCGAATGCTTGTGCTTCTTTTCCTCATCCTCAAAATCGCAGACGGTCGAGCCCTTTTCGACGCTCCCGGCCGCGCCGATCGCCCCGGCCCTGGCCAATAGCGCCTCCACCAGCGTCGTCTTGCCCGCCCCGGCCTGACCCACGATAGCGATGTTGCGAATATCCTCGGTCGTATACGTCGGCATGACACATCTCCGCAGGATGAAATGAATTGGAAAAGACCTGTGACCTCGAATGCGATTATACGAGATGGTCCATTCGCGCAAAAGAGGCGGGGGGACTTAAGTCCCCCCGCCTTGTGCTGATCCCCGACCCCCGAACCCTACTTCGAATACGACTCGGACGAGCCGTCGGCATACGTGATCGTATCGATCTCGTATTCGTAGCGGAGATCCTTGGGCTTGTCGGTGAGCGCTTCGAGAATCGGGCCGGTGAGCTGATAGGTCTGCGTCGCCACGCCGTTGCCGTCGACGGCGAGCGTGTCGTTGTACGCCAGTTCCAGATCGCCCAGATGCTCCTTGAGTTGATCGAACACGCGCACGCGGCCGGTGAGGCGGGCGACGGGCTTCTGCGTGCCGTTGGAGAGCCAGAACTGGAGACTGGTCATGCCGTTGTCATCGCTCATCTGCCCGAAGCCCACGCCGATGATTTTGCGACGGCGCTCGTTGTCGGCGGCGAAGTTCGTGGCGACCGGTGCGGCGGCGGGCGGTGCTGCAAGCGGCGCGCTCCCCGGCGCGGCGGAGGATGCGGCGGTGTAACTCGGCGCGGCGGCGGGGGGCGTGCGCGTCGACTTGCCTGTCAGCGAATCGAACGACACGCCTTCAGGCAAAAGCCGATCCGCCTCGATCATCGCATGTTTCTCATAGCCCCGGCCGGCCAGGTATCCGAACCCGAACGCGACAACCATCAGCAGCGCGATCACCGCGATCATCGACCCGCTGTTCTTGCGCTTTTTGCGCATGAGCTTGGAATGCGCGTGCGCGTGAAGGTGCGAACCGGCGGCGTGATCGGGCGCGGGGCTGTGCATCGCCGGCTCGTGCGCCAACTCGAACACCGGCGCTTCGGTGATCGGCTGCTGCGGCGCATCGGGTCGATACACGCGCGCCTCCGCCTGCATCGCCGTCGGCGACGCCGGTCGGGCCGGCTCACCGCCCGGCGGCGGCACGGTGATGGCGACCTTGCACTTGGGGCAACGCACCTTGTGGCCCGCCAGTTGATCGTCGAGCCCGAGCAGCGCATCGCAGTTGGCACATCGAAATCTGAGCATGACCGCACCCCACTCGATTTGTTGCGGAAAGGCCCCGGCAGTATAGCAAATCATCGCGCGAGTGGAGAAGCGGCCGGGGAAATGACCAATGACCAAGCACCAATGACCAAAGAAATGTTCAAAGGTCCAATGTCATAATGAAAGGCCGCAGGCCGTTCCATCCTTGGTCATTGGGATTTGGTCATTGGTCATTCCCGCCACCAGCGGGCGATCTACTGCTGTGCGGCCGCGCCCTGCCGTTCCGTGGCCTGCTCGACCTGCTTGCGGTAGCGCTCGCGGTTGGCGCGGGTATCCATCAGAATATGCACACGCGCCCGGTCCGACTCCGAGAGCATCGCATCGATCTGCTGCCGCGCCTGCCCCAGATGCGTCCGCCGCGACAGGTGCGTGAGCACCACGTTCGGGCAGCTCACGCGCTTGAGCACGTTGGCGATGTCGGCGATGTGCAGATGCTTGCCGATGCGGGCGCGCGATTCGTGATCGTCGTCCATGAACGTGCATTCGGTGATGAGAATCTGCGCGTTGGCGACGTCGGGGCGGTCGAAGAATTTGCCCGGCCCGGTGTCGCCCATGTAGGCGACGAGCGGGACTTCGCGGATGTAGGTGATCTCCGTGCCCTGCTCCTTGAGTTCGACGAGCTTCTGCTGCGGCAGGCCGGCAAACTCCTCGCGCAGCTTGCTGCGTTTTTCCACGATGACGTAGCCCAGCGACGGGACGGTGTGCTCGGTAGCGAAGCAGCGCAGGTAAATGTGCGGCTTGACCTCGAACTCGGCGCCGGGCCCGTTGGGGTCCATGCCGATGACGACATGCGGCGTGCGCTGCGCCTCGATGTCGATCCACGACTGCATCAGCCGTTCAATCGGCTTGACGAGCGAGGGATGACACAGCACGGTGCCGGTGCCCATGCCCTGAAAGTGCCGCTGCGAGAAGTAATACGCCAGCCCGGCGGCGTGATCCATGTGCCCGTGCGTCAGCGCGACGAAGTTGCTCGTCAGCGCCAGCCGGGGCGCCCGGCCGATGTCGAAACACACGTCCAGTTCCGGAATCTGCACCCACGACTCCTCGCCCGCGATCGAATAGCCCTGCACCCGGTACGGCTGAAAATACACAAAGCCGGTGGGCAACTGGCGGGGTGGGTCGTTGGGGATCATGACAGGCGTACCTTTCCTCATAAACGCGGCGGACCAAAAGTTTAGGTTCAATCGCCCGCTGACTCAAATCGACGCCGGCTTTGCGGTACACTTCCATCATGCAACGCACCCTTCTCCTTCCCGGCGTGCTGTTTCTCATCCTTTCCGCCGCCCTCTTCGCCGCCGACCCCATGCGGGCGCTGCCGGCGGGGCAGAAGCCCGACGACGGGCGGCTCGGGCCGATGACGACGCTCGATGGCTACTTTCCGTTTCATCCGGTTGCGGACAAAGAAGCATGGGCCCAGCGTGCGGCGGCGCTGCGGCTGCGGGTGAAGCTCGCCGCCGGGCTCGTGCCCGAGCCGCCGCGGACGCCGCTCAACCTGCAAGTCTTCGGGCGCATCGAGCGCGATGACTACACCGTCGAGAAGGTCATCTTCGAATCGATGCCCGGGCATTATGTGACCGGCAATCTGTATCGCCCGCTGCATCCGCCGGCGGGCAAAAAGTTGCCCGGCGTGCTGTGCCCGCACGGACACTGGCCCGATGGGCGATTCACCGATGCGGGCGAAAAAGGCGTGCGCGATCAGATCGCCATCGGGGCGGAGCGCTTCGAAGACGGCGGGCGATCGCCGCTTCAGGCGCGCTGCGTGCAGCTTGCCCGCATGGGTTGCGTCGTGCTGCACTACGACATGCTCGGTTACGCCGACAGCATGCAGTTCGAGCACCGGCCGGGCGTGCGCGAGAACATGAGCGGCACGGACGACTGGGGATTTTTCAGTCCGCGCGCCGAGTTGGAACTGGTGAGCATGTTCGGCCTGCAAACATGGAACTCGATCCGCGCTCTTGATGTGCTTTCAAGTTTCGACGATGTCGATACGGATCGGCTCGCCGTGACGGGCGCCAGCGGCGGGGGCACGCAGACGATGATGCTCTGCGCCATCGACGACCGCATCGACCTGGCTTTCGCCGCCGTGATGCCCAGCACGGCGATGCAGGGCGGGTGCACCTGCGAGAACGCCGATTACCTGCGCATCGGCGATGGCAACATCGACCTGATCGCGCTGACGGCGCCGCGCCCGCTGGGCCTTACCGCGGCGGACGACTGGACGAAGGATCTGGCGACAAAAGGCCTGCCCGACCTGCAAAAGCTCTACGAAATGCTCGGCGTCAAAGACAACGTCGCCGCCGCGATTCACACGGAATTCAAGCACAATTACAACGCGGTGAGCCGGGTGGCGATGTCGAACTTCATCAACAGGCACTTTGGGCTGGGCCTGCCCGAGCCGGTCATCGAACGCGACTACACGCCGCTGACGAAGGAGCAGATGACCGTCTGGGACGAAGCGCATCCGAAGCCGGGCGGCGACCAGGTCGGCGAAGCGCACGAGCGTGCATTGACCCATGCATGGGCGAAAGCGACGCACGAAGCGATGGACGACGACATGCGCCGCGCGGCATGGCGCCTCATTCTCAACCGCGAATTCGACGAGGTCGGCGAGGTGACATGGGATCTGACGCATAAACTCGATCGCGGCGATCATCTGGTGATGCTCGGGATGCTCACGAACGCCGCGCATCACGAAGCGGTGCCCGCGGTTTTTATCCACCCCAAGGCGAATTGGAATCATCATGTGCTGCTTGTACTGAACGACACCGGCAAGGCGGCGGTGCTTGCGGACGACCGCGACCCGGCGATTGACGCCGCGCTCAAGGCCGGTTCGGCCGTGTGCGGGATCGACCTGTACATGCAGGGCGAATTCACGGACGACGGCAATCCGCCGACGACGCAGCGCATGGTCAAATACGGCAAAGGCGATCACCCGTGGCAGCACGCCGCCTGTTACACCTTCGGCTACAACGACCCGCTCTTCTGCCAGCGCGTGCATGATGTATTGACCGCGGCGCATTACATCATGCGCGATGACACTCACGGCGCGGCCCGGCTTGACGTTCTGGCCATCGGCAAAGTCGCCGGCCCGGTCGGCGCGGCGGCGAAGCTCGCCAGCGGCGATGCGATTCACGATGCGGAGGTCGACCCGATGGACTTCCGATTCGAGTCCATCACGAAGCTCGACGATGCGATGATGACGCCCGGCGCGGTGCGCTACGGCGATGTGCCCGCGCTGATCCGGCTCAGCGGGGCGCGCGAGCGGGGCAAGTGAACTTCATGTCTCGGCGGACGGGTCGAAGCGCTGGGCGATGGGCATGCGACGCCCGAACCCGAACGCCCGGCCGGTGATTTTCAAACCCGGCGCGGCCTGTTTGCGCTTGTACTCATTGCGGTCGATGAGCAGCGCGACGCGGGACACGGTCGACAGGTCATACTTCGTGTCGGCGACGATGCGCGGGACGGAATCGTGTCGCTCGACATAACGCTCGATGATGTCGTCGAGCACGTCGTAGGGCGGGAGCGTGTCCTGGTCCGTCTGGTTCGGCCGCAGCTCGGCGCTGGGCGGTTTGGTGATCGAATCGATCGGGATCACGCCGGGAAGCTCGACCGCGTTGATGTGCCTGGCCAGTTCGTACACCATCGTCTTGGGCACATCGCTGAGCACGGCCAGTCCGCCGGCCATATCACCGTAGAGCGTGCAGTATCCGACGGCGATTTCGCTCTTGTTGCCGGTGGTGACGAGCATGGAGCCCTGCTGATTGGAGAAGGCCATGAGGATCTGTCCGCGCACGCGGGCCTGGAGATTCTGCGCGGTGATGTCGTTGAGTTCGCCGAGGGCGGGCGTGAGCATCTGCTCCATCGCCTGATGCGCCGGCTCGATGGGGATCGTGGCGAATTGGATGTGGAGGTTCGCCGCCAGCGAAGCCGCGTCGCTCAGACTGCCGCTCGATGAGTAGCGGCTTGGCATGGCGACGCCCGTGACGTTCGCCGCGCCAACCGCCGCCGCCGCCAGCGCCGCCGTCACCGCCGAGTCGATCCCGCCGCTGAGCCCGACAACCAGCGACTTGAACCCGCACTTGCGGCAGTAATCGCGCAGCCCCAGCACCAACGCCGCATACACCGCCGCCATCCCGCTGCGCGGCTTCTCGATGCGTGAAGCCGCTTGCGGCTTAGCACCCGTCACAACCAGATCGACGACCAGCAGGTCCTCCTCAAAATCCTTCGCATGGGCGATCACGTTGCCGTTCGCATCAACGACGCAGCTATTGCCATCGAACACCAGCTCGTCGTTCCCGCCGACCTGGTTGACGTAGACGAGCGGCAGATGATGGCGAGCCGCGACGTTCTTGAAAAGCTGGAGGCGGAAGTCGTGCTTGCGCGTGACGAAGGGCGAGGCGGAGCAGTTGATGAAAAGCTGCGCTCCCGCCGCGGCGAGCTGGTCGATGGGGTTGTCGTGATAAAGCTGCCGGCTGAACATCTCGGCCGAGTTCCACAGATCCTCGCACACGCTGATGCCCAGCTTCACGCCGTCGTGCTCCGTCAAGTCCACCGCCGGTCCCGGCTCGAAGTAGCGCGTCTCGTCGAACACGTCATACGTCGGCAACAGACTTTTGACATGCCGATGCACAAGCTTCCCGTCGCGGCACACGGCGGCGGCGTTGTAGAGCGTCCGCCCCGTCGGCCGATCCGACACGGCCGGGTATCCGACGATCGCGGTCACGCCTTCGCACGCCGCGGCGATCTTCGTGATGGCGGACTGACACTGATCGAGCATCGCCGGCTTGAGCAGTAAATCCTTCGGCGGATAGCCCGCCACCGCCAATTCCGGCAGCACGACCAGTTCCGCCCCGGCTTCCCGGCCGCGCGCGACGGCGTCGATGATCTTCGCCGTGTTGGCGGCGACGGCTCCGACGGTCGGGTTGATCTGTGCAAGGGCGATCCGCATGGGCGATATTGTAGTCGAATCAACGAGCCGATCGCTGCAATCGACCGGCGCTCCGCTCCGTTCTGACTTGGCGCGTTACACTGTCGACTCACCGAGTCCCGGAGGCGTCATGCGAAAACTGATTCTTTTGTCGCTTGCAATGTTCATCGTCCTGAGTCCGCGGGTCCGCGCCGCTGAGCCCGCCCGCCGGCCGAACATCATTTTCATCCTCGTCGACGATCTGGGCTATGGCGACGTCGGGGCGTTTTTTCAGAATCTGCGCCGCGAGAAGGCCAGTCCCGCCGAGCCGTGGCACATGACCCCGCACCTGGATTCGTTCGCGGCGCAGGGCATGCAGCTTCGGGACAACTACACCGCCGCCCCGGTCTGTGCGCCCTCGCGCTCATCGCTGCTGACCGGCGTGACGCAGGGGCATGCGATGGTGCGCAACAATCAGTTCGATGACGAGCTGGCCCGCAACTACACGCTCGGGTCCACCATGCAGCGCCTCGGCTACGCCACCGCCGCGTTCGGCAAATGGGGCCTGCAAGGCCCGCCCGGCGCCAAGCCCAATGACGATGCCCATCTCTGGCCCGCCCATCCCCTCAAGCGCGGCTTCGACTACTACTACGGGTACATGCGCCATGTGGACGGCCATTGGCACTACCCGCACGAAGACGATCGGCAGGTCTGGGAGAACTACAAGAATGTCTCGGCGGACCTGAAG
This sequence comes from Planctomycetota bacterium, assembly GCA_016125255.1. NCBI lineage: Bacteria > Pseudomonadati > Planctomycetota > Planctomycetota bacterium. The sequence goes on from WGMD01000028.1 coordinate 44,630, forward strand.
CTCTGCTACACGACCGACCTGTTCGCCGCCCGCGCCAAGAAGTGGATCATCGATCAGACGCATGATCACGCGGAACAACCGTTCTTCATCTATCTGGCCTTCGACACGCCGCACGCCAAGTTGCAGAACCCGCCGTGCGCATTCCCCGAAGGCGGCGGGCTGCACGGGGGGTTGCAATGGCTGGGCGAAGCGGGGCACATGATCAACACGGCGGCGGGTCAGGTCGATGGGTACATGCACCCCGACTACGCCGACGCGACATGGGACGACGATCACGATCCCGCCACGCCGGCGCGCCCCTGGCCCGATGTGTATCGCCGGTACGCCAACGATGTGCGCCGCATCGACGACGCCGTGGGCGACCTGATGCGGCTGCTCGTCGATCTGCACATTGATGACAACACGCTGGTCATCTTCACTTCCGACAACGGCCCGTCGATCGAGTCGTATCTGAGCGGCAAGGACAAGAACGGATACCCCTACGGGTACACGCCCGAGTTCTTCCATTCGTACGGCCCGTTCGACGGGATCAAGCGCGACTGCTGGGAAGGCGGCGTGCGCATGCCGACCATGGCGCGCTGGCCCGGACGCATCACCGCGGGGGCCATCGACCATACGCCCTGCGGATCGTGGGACTGGCTCATGACTTTCGCCGACGCCGGGGGACAGGTCGGCCCGGCGCGCAGCGACGGCGTGTCGCTTCTGCCGACCCTCACCGGCAGGGGCAAACAGACGCCTTCGAGCATCTACATCGAATACGAGAACAACGCCAAGACGCCCAAATTCGATGACTTCGTCCCCGCGCACCGGGGACGCATGCGCGGACAAATGCAGGTCGTCCGCTTCGACGACATGCTCGGCGTGCGCTACAACATCAAGGCGGCGGACGATGACTTTGAAATCTACAACGTCGTCAAAGACCCGCAGGAGAAGACGAACCTGGCGAGCGAGCCGGGCATGAGCGATCTTCAGAAGCGCATGAAGGCCGCCGCCGTCAGTCAGCGCATGCCGCGCGACAACGCCAGGCGCCCCTACGATGACACACCCGTCCCGGCGGTCGAGCTGCGGCAGTCAATGCTCGGCGTCAAATGGAATGCCTTCGCCGGCGACTGGCCCTGGCTGCCGAAGTTCGAGGCCTTGACCCCGACCGCGACCGGCCAATCGCCCGCGCCGGACCTGTCCGCGATCGACCTGACCAAGACGCCCGGCGTCATGTTCAGCGGCTACCTCACCGTCCCGACGACCGGCCGCTACAAGTTCACACTCACCACCGACAGCCCCAGCTTCCTGCGCCTTCACGACTGCGCCGTCATCGACAACGACTTCTCCTTCGAAGCCGGCAAATCCGCCGACGGCTCGATCGTGCTCGAAAAAGGTGCGCACCCCTTCCGCCTCTACTACGCCCACAAGGGCGACGCCAAGCCGATGCTCCATCTTGAATGGACCGGCCCCGATGGCAAAACGCTGTCCATCCCCGACGGCGTGTTTGTCAGTATGGGCGAGCAGTGATTCAAGCAGGATTGAACCGCAGAGACGCCGAGAACGCTGAGAGAATAAGCCTGTGTTTTCTTCTCTGTGTCCTCGGCGTCTCGGCGGCCAACTATTCCGTCTCAATCTTCGCGTGCCATTCGGGCAGTTTCGTCTTCATTTCGCCGCTCGGTGTCATGTCGAATTTCTGACCCATGATGACCAGCGCTTCGCCGCACAGCGCTTTGAAGGATGTCTGCAAACGGAAGATCGTCTCGGCCGCGTCGGTGCCTTTGAGGAACTTCTCGCCTTTGTGCAGCTTGTACCACGTGCACGGATAAATCAGCGGCGCCAGCAGCAGCCACCACAGAATCGACTTGGGCTTGTACTCGATCGCCTCCAGCTCGCACCGCAACCCGACGGCATGCATGTAGTAGATCGTCTGCGGAAGCTGCGGAGGATTATTGTGAAAAGCGAAGGCCTGATCGAGCGGGACGTCGAAGCCGATGAACGACCGCTTGATTTTCAAAAAGCCCGTCAGCAGGTAGTGCAGGCGCGAGTTGATGCGCATGACGTTGGGCGTGGGCATGATGAGCCAGCCGCCGACCTTGAGCACGCGGGCGATTTCCTTGAGCGCCGCGGGATGGTCGTAGATGTGCTCGATCACATCGCAGAGCAGCAGCGCGTCGAACGACGCGTCGTCATACGGCAGGGCCTTGGTGACATCGACGCCCAGATCGATGGGCAGATCGTCCGCGTGCATGTCATGCACGGAGAAATTCGTGCCTCGGACTTCGTAGCCGTCTTTGCGGAGCGTGTCGAGATTCCAGCCGGACCCGCAGCTCACTTCCAGCACGCGCCCGCCCTTGGGCACGCGCTCGTTGACGAGCCGGCAAACCGTGTCATGCGTCATCACGCTCATGCGCGCCATGGTGTTCCCCAATCGAGGTAGAGCCACAGAATAGCGGTTTGCCGCGCCCGTGGAAACCGGCGGCGGGTTATGCGAAACTGACGCTTATGAATCATCCCCGCGTCACACCGCTCCCGCGCGTCATCGGTATGTTGCATCTGCATCCTCTGCCCGGCTCGCCGCGCTATGGGGGCGATTTGACGGCGGTGCGCGAGGCGCTGCTAATCGATGCCGATGCGCTACTGGCCGGCGGGGTCGACGGGCTGATGATCGAAAACTTCGGCGACACGCCGTTCTACCCCGGCGCGGTCCCCGCCGCGACGATCGCGCACATCACCGCGCTCGCCGCCGAGATCACCAAGCGCTTCGACCTGCCGCTGGGCATCAACGTGCTGCGCAACGACGGCTGTGCGGCGGTGGCCATCGCGCAGGCCGTCGGGGCGGCGTACATCCGCGTCAACATTCTCACCGGCGCCCGGCTGGCCGATCAGGGCGTCATTCAAGGCATCGCGCACGACCTGCTGCGCCTGCGGGCGAACCTTGGGGCGGAGCATATTCGCATCATGGCGGACGTCGATGTGAAACATTCCGCGCCGCTCGGGCCGGTCGGACTCGAAAGCGAAGTGGCGGACACCCTTGAGCGCGGCGGGGCGGACGCGCTGATCGCCAGCGGCGCCGGCACCGGCAAGACGACGCCGCTCGATAAACTCACGCGCATCAAGATGCTCGCCGGCGAAGCGCCCGTCTACGTCGGCAGCGGGATCACCATCGACACGATCGGCGACTACCTGAGCGTGGCCGACGGCGTGATCGTCGGCACGTCGCTCAAAACCGACGGCGTGGTCGATGTGCAAAAGGTCAAAGCGCTGATGCACGCGGCGGGGTGAGATAGAGTGCCAAGCCGCAAGCGGCTTCAGGCGGGGTGTCTGATCCCCCTCCCTTGAAGGGAGGGGTTAGGGGAGGGTGAATCGTATCAGTCCGGTGCGGCTCCCTATCGATGCGGACGCGTCATTGAACTGATGCGATTCACCCCCTCCCGGCCTCCCCCTCAAGGGGGAGGAGTCAAAGCGCGCGGCTTTATGATTCGGCGGGGTGTTCGACGCCCCATCCGCCGAGGCGTGCGGCGTTTCGGCGGGACCAGATCACCAAAAGCGTCAGGCCGATGACGAGCATGAGCATGCTGAGCCATTGTCCGCGCGTCAGGCCGAGGGCTTCGAAGCCGATGAAGGCGTCGGGCGTGCGGAAGTGTTCGCCGAGGATGCGGACGATCGCATACGACACGATGAACCATCCGCTGACGACGCCGGGCTTTCGCGGCTTGTACCAGACGATGGCGAGGATCACGAACATGAGCAGTCCCTCCATCAGCGCTTCGTAAATCTGCGAGGGATGCCGCGGGGTGAGCAAGGGGCGGAGCATCTGGGCGACGGTGTCGGAATGGCGCGACGCGTCGATGATCGCATGCGGGTCGGTCGAGCCGACCGTCATCTCGATCTGCCGATACGCATCGGACGCGAGCACTTGGTGCTTCGAGTTCGCCGGGTCGGCCCAGTCGACGATCTCCTGCGGAAACTTCACGGCCCACGGCAGATTCGCGTCGCATGCGCGGCCGAACAATTCGCCGTTGACGAAGTTGGCGACCCGCCCGAAGAACACGCCGATCGTCCCCGTCAGCGCGGTCAGGTCCATCAGATGCAGGAGCGGCAGCTTTTCCTTCCATGCGAAATACGCGCAGCCCATCACGATGCCGATCATCCCGCCGTGACTCGCCATGCCGCCTTCGTTGATGGCGAGCACGCCCCAGAACGGGGGATTGTCCATGAAGGTGATGAACAGGTCGGGGCGGTAGAAGAGGCAGTAGCCGAGTCGTCCGCCGACGACGGTGCCGATGGCGATGGCGAGGATGAAATCGCCGGCGCGCTGGGGTTTGAGCGGCGTGATGCGGCGTTGGCCCATCGCGCGAATCAGCAGCCACGCCACGCAGAACCCCGCCACGTACGACAGGCCGTACCACCGCACGCCCAGGAACCCGAAGTACGGGCCCACGGCGTAGGGGTCCAACCGTTGCAGATACGCGGCGAGGATCATCCGCGCAAGTTTAACATTTTGAAACGAACCCCGCCGCCGCGATGCACGTGGTACAATCATCCGCCCGCCGCAACCGGAGGTTCAACATGCTTTGCATCCCGCGTCGCTGTTTCGCCCTACTCGTGCTGCTGGCTCTGTGCTTCGCCGCTCCGCTGCACGCAGCCGACAAACTCCGCGTCCTGCTCATCGACGGGCAGAACAATCACAAATGGCAGACCACGACGCCGATCCTCGTCAAAGCGCTCGAGTCGAGCGGGCGATTCACGGTCGACGTTTCCACGACGCCGCCCAAAGGATCGAAGCCCGAGGCGTGGGCCGACTGGCACCCGAACTTCTCCGACTACGCTGCGGTGGTGAGCAACTACAATGGCGAGCGCTGGCCCAAGCCGGTCGAAGATGCGTTCGTGAGCTACGTCCAGAACGGCGGGGGCTTGGTCGTCGTGCATGCGGCCAACAACTCCTTCTCCAACTGGCCCGAGTACAACGAGATGATCGGGCTCGGCGGATGGGGCGGGCGCAATGAGAAGGCCGGTCCGTATGTCTACTACAAGGACGACAAGATCGTCCGCGATGACAAGCCGGGTCCCGGCGGGCATCACGGCCATCAACACCCCTTCGTCATTCAGCTTCGCGTCGCCGATCACCCCATCACGCGCGGCATGCCCGCCCAATGGCTCCATGCACAGGACGAACTGTACGACTCCCTGCGCGGCCCCGCCGAGCACATGACCATCCTCGCCACCGCTTTTTCCGACCCCAAAGAGGGCGGCACCGGGCGCGATGAGCCGATGATCATGGTGCTCGACTACGGCAAGGGCCGGGTGTTCCACACGCCGATGGGTCACGCCGACTACTCCATGAAAGACGTCGGCTTCTTCGTCACCGTCGCGCGCGGCACGGAATGGGCCGCCACCGGTGAAGTGACCATCCCCATCCCCGACAACTTCCCCACCGCCGACAAACTCAGCCCCGTCGAATGAACTCGGAGAACATCATGCGACAACCCGCCCTCGCTCTGCTGTTCGTCTGTCTGGCTTTTCAATCCGCTCTCGCCGCCCCGCCGCAGTGGGAGAAGGACATCGAGCATTTCGAGGCGATGGACAAGGCGAATCCCCCGCAAAAGGGCGGGATTCTGTTCATCGGGTCGTCGAGCATCCGCAAGTGGGACACGGAGCGCTGGTTCCCGAACATGCACGTGCTCAACCGCGGGTTCGGCGGGTCGGAGATCGAGGATTCGATCTACTACGCCGACCGGATCGTGCTGCCGTATGAGCCGCGCATCGTGGTGTTCTACGCCGGCGACAACGACATCGGGCACGGCAAGACGCCCGAGCGCGTGTTCGACGATTACAAGAAGTTCGCCGCCATCGTGCATGACAAACTCCCGAATGCACGCCTCGTCTACTTCGGCGTCAAAGCCAGCGTCAAACGATGGGGCCTCATCGACAAGATTCGCCAGGTCAATGCGATGATCGAAACGCAGACGCGCACCGACGACCGCGAGATGTTCATCGACACCGACCTGTGCATGCTCGGCACCGATGGCAAGCCGCGCCCCGAACTGTTCGTCTCCGACGGTCTGCACATGAGCGATCTGGGCTACGAGATGTGGACCGCCAAGGTCATGCCCCTGCTTTCGCCGGGTCAGCAGGAACTTTGGGTCACGACCAACGACGGCAAGACGCACGGGTTCGTCGTCGGCACATGGAAACCCATCAGTGGCGACGCCCCCGCTTCGCTCGCCGCCGCCCCGCAGGTCGCCGCCTCGCTCGACGGCAAATACGACTTCCTCCTCGACGGCTCGAAAATCAAGGTCGTCAACTCGATCAGTCACGCCGACCTCGCCAGCGTCGACCTCCCCGCAAAACCCCGGCATTTACAGGTTGTTTTCGTCGAACACTGACCGCCGACGCCTGCCCTGCGAGGGAGGGTTGCACAATCACGCATGTTGCAGCTTCGTGCCCAGGTAGGTCAGGCCGAACAGGACGCACAGGACGAAGACGATGCAGGCGCCGGGGCTCAAGGTTCCGACGGCCAGAGAGAGCCAGAGTCCGGCGACGGCTCCGACGACGCCGATGAGGGCGGCGAGGACGAGCACCTTGCCCATGCGGCGCGAGAGCATGAGTGCGACGGCTCCGGGGATGATCATCAGGGCGCTGACGAGGATCAGGCCGACGAGTCGGATGCTCACGACGACGACGAGCGAGAGGAGGACCATGAGCAGGTAGTGCATCGCGGCGGTGGGCACGCCGTAGACCCGCGCGACCGATTCGTCGAAGGCGTAGAACATCAGTTCCTTGTAGAACGCGGCGCAGATGACGATCACGGCGGCGGCGAGGATTAGGGCGATCCACATGCCTTCGGAGCCGACGTTCATGAGATTGCCGAACATGATCGATTCCCAAGGCGGAGTGTACCCGGCGACGCCGACCCACTCGCGATACGCCGGCCACGTCTGAAACTCGACGCGGAGATTCTGCGCCAAGACGCCCCAGGCCATCGTCGCCGTGAGCAGGATGCCGATGGCGGTGTCGGATTCGATTTTCTTGCCGCGCGTCAGCGAGCCGATGAGCAGCGCCGTGGCGAGGCAGAAGACTAAGACGATGGCGTCATGCTGATAGTGGTAGGCGCTGGCGGTGTAGCCCAGGAGCGCCGCGGTGCCGACGCCGCCGAAGCCGGCGTGGCTGATGCCCTGCCCGATGAAGGCCATGCGCTTGAGCACGACGATGACCGAAAGCAGCGAGCAGACGAGCCCGATGGCGATCGCGGCAAGGAAGGCATGCGCGACGTACGCGCGCTCCAGAAGCAGGGTGAACACGTGCATCGGGGCATCTTATCTGGTTTGATCGTCGGCGTCAGTACGATGCCAAGGCCACTGAGAACCCTTGTGCCCTTGGATGATCACCGACTATCGGAGGAGCATCAGCGTTGATAGGGGCATGCAAATGATACGTGGATCATCAACCGAAACATCGTCCGATTGCGTCACAAGAATTCCGAATGGAGCATTATTGACTGCACGTTCGAGGAACGTACGGATACCCTCCGTATCCGCCATACCCTGAATTCGACGCTGATACTTCACTTCGAGCGGTATACGCGTTGTTCCAACGGTGAGGATAAAGTCTATCTCACCCTGGTCGGACCGTTGCGGCAAGTGAGCAATGTCGAGACTGTTGATAGTTGACAATGTGGCGCCCACAACGCTTTCCGCAATCCGCCCCGCCAAGTCCGTCAAGTGGGGTTCGCGTGCGAGCCGTTTCGTATCGAGCGGCACGATTTCCTGAAGCCAACTGGCCCGAAGTGCGTGATCCGCCAAACAAATTTTTGCATTGCCCTTGCTTCGTTTGAGGCGAATCTCCAGCGGTTTGATCACACGCAGCAGCAGAGTATTATCAAGAAATCGCAAATATGAATTGACACGTTGGATGCCGACGTTTGCCTGTAGCGTCCGCTGCGCCTCACGTGCCAAAAGCGTCGCGCCGGGACTTTGACCGACGTACCGGCAGGCGAGCCGAAACAACTCCTCAAGCAACGCCGCGTCCCGTTTACGGCCCTTTTCGCCTACACGCAAATCGTGCTGGATAACCCGGCGAATCACATTCTCGTTTAATTGGTCAGCGACATGCGGCCATGCAATATCGGCGCGTTCATGAGCAAGCGGATATCCGCCGCGCTCGGAAAAAAAGCCGAATGCGGCGTCACGGTTCCCGGCATGATCAATCCCGTGCTGACGCAACGTAACCCAAAATTCCTTTCGTGTGAGCGGTTCTACGCCATTGTCCTTCAAGAATGGCGGACCGATATCCAACGAATGGAACATCGCGATTTCAGTCAATGAAAGAACACCTGCTTCGATTGTCGATATTCGGCCTGCGAGACTGTCGCGTCCCATCTCGATTCTCAGTGCCGAACTTCCCGTCACCAACACCTGCGTTGTCGAAGCATCCACCAACGATTTGAGTTGCGGCCCCCAATCCGACAGGTTCTGCACTTCATCAAAAATAAGATATGTCGGCCGCTTCGCATGCGCCGCTTCATTGAGCGTCTGTTGTAAAACCGCCTGCTCGAACCAATCAACCATACGCAAGATCGGCTCTTTGAGACGACTCAGATGCGGCAACTCGTCGCACTGTACACGAAAAATCCGTCGAGGCGATACGCCGCGAGCAAGCAGATCGCTGATCACGTGCAGTTGCGCCGTTGTCTTGCCGATCTGCCGAGGCCCGCGGACAACGACGATCGGCGCCAATTTTTTCTCAAGCCGCTGATGTATGGATTGCACAAGATGCCGGCGCGTCCGCGGCAAGACCTGCATCGGCTTGCCTTCCCACCATGGGTTCAGTCGGCGCAGATCCTGAACGAGGTCGGGCTCCAACCTCATCGTCGGAAACAGAATCGGCCGGTCGTCTGCTGTCATGCCAGCAAAGTTACGGACAATGCTCCCCAAACGCAATGGCGCACCGATCGAACACCGCCAATCAGCCGGCGGTGGCGTGGACGGCTTCCTGGGGGAGGTTGAGGCCGGGGGCGTGGAGCGTGGTTTTGCCCATGAGGGCCAGGTCGATGGCGCGGGCGGCGCCGCGGCCTTCGTTGATGGCCCAGACGACCAGACTCTGTCCGCGGCGGCAGTCGCCGGCGGTGAAGACCTTGGGGTGGCTGGTGATGAATCGGCCGTGCTCCGCCTGATAGTTGCTGCGCGGATCGGTCGCGATCTTGTAATCGTCACCGAGCGCTTCGAGCAGGTAGTGCTCGGGGCCGAGGAAGCCCATCGCCAGCAGCACCAGGTCGGCCTTCCATGTCTTTTCGGAGCCGGGCACTTCGCGCATCTGGAACCGGCCGTTGTCCTTGACCCATTCGACCTGCACGGTTTCGATGCCGGCGAGGTTGCCGTGACCGTCGTCGATGAAGCGCTTGGAGAGAATCGAGTACGTGCGCGGATCGGAGCCGAACTTCGCCTCCGACTCGGCGTGCCCGTAATCGACGCGGAAAATCTTGGGCCAGTGCGGCCAGGGATTGTCGGCGGCGCGGCCCTCGGGGGGTTTGGGCAACAATTCGAAGTTCGTCATGCTCGCGCAGCCGTGCCGCAGCGATGTGCCGATGCAGTCGGTGCCGGTGTCGCCGCCGCCGATGACGATGACGTGCTTGTCCTTGGCCGAGATGTAGTTGCCGTCGTCGAGGTTCGAGTCGAGGAAGCTCTTGGTATGCGCGGTCAGGAACTCCATGGCGAAATGCACGCCCTTGAGGTCGCGCCCGGGGATCGGCAGATCGCGCGGCTTGGTGGCGCCGGTGGCGAGCAAGACCGCGTCATGTTCTTCGACCAGCTTCTTCGGGTCGACGTTTTTGCCGACGTCGGCCTTGGTCTTGAACTTGACGCCTTCCTTTTTCATCTGCTTGAGGCGGCGCTCGACGACGCCCTTGTCGAGCTTCATGTTCGGAATGCCGTACATGAGCAGCCCGCCGATGCGGTCGGCGCGCTCGTAGACCGTCACGTCATGCCCGGCGCGGCGAAGCTGCTGCGCGGCGGAAAGACCCGCGGGGCCGGACCCGATCACAGCGACCTTCTTGCCCGTCTCGCTTGTCGGAGGCAGCGGCTTGATCCACTTCTTGGCCCAGCCCTTGTCGACGATGGCGTTCTCGATGTTCTTGATCGTCACGGCCGGGTCGGTGATGCCCAATACGCACGCGCCTTCGCACGGCGCGGGGCAGGCGCGGCCGGTGAACTCGGGGAAGTTGTTGGTCTTGTGCAGCCGATCCAGCGCTTCGCGCCAGCGATTGCGGTAGACCAGATCGTTCCACTCGGGAATCAGATTATCGATGGGGCAGCCGGTGTCGGACTGGCAGAAGGGCACGCCGCAGTCCATGCAGCGGGCGCCCTGCTCCTTGAGATGTTTGTCCTCGGGCGCGGTGTAGATTTCCGCGAAGTCGGTCAATCGCACGAGCGGCTCCCGATAGGGGACGCTCTTGCGTGTAAATTCCTTGAATCCGGTGGGCTTTCCCATGAGTTAGTTCGTCCGTAGCTGGGGGCGAATGGTTCGTCGTCACTTGAGATGTTGTCGTTCGATCGCGTTCATGCGATTGCGCACCGACGTGTACCAGCTTCCCCCGAATCTTCGGGAGATCTGATATTGCAGGTAGAGCCCGAGGCCGAAGCGTTTGTAGTTGAACAGGACGCGGTAGAGTCGGTTCTGCAGGGCCAGGTAAGCGCGCGTGGGCAGAGGCAGCGGTGCGCCGGTGCCGAAGAGCTTGTATCCGCGGGCGACCATCATGTCGCCGCAGCGCGCTTCGACCCATGACAATTCCGCCGGGCTGAGCTTGCGACGCCACTGATCGACGAGGTTCGGATCGGGAGCGTCGTAAGTGGTGTTCTTGACGTAATCGAACATGCGCTCGTCGAAACCGACGCCGACGAAATTACAGATTTGCGTGAGCAATTCGTTGACGTTGGCGAGCAGGTCGCGGAAGCGGATTTCGATGACCTGGTCCGGCCGCAGCTTGGGAGCGATGGCTTCCCATTCCTTCTCGGCGGTGAGCCAGACGTCGGCCCCATAGTAGACATTGCCGACCCAGCCCATGGGGATGCAGCTTCGCGCCACATCGCGCGGATCGCGAATGATGTGGATGAACCGGGCGTTGGGGAAAAGGCGGAGCATCAGGTCAAAGCGATGGTGCAGAACGACGAGCAGATGATTTTGCGGGGCTTCAGCGCCCATCTGCCGCACGAAGTCGCGTATCAGGCCGGGCGTATCGAGGTCGGGGTTGACCGTCAGGCCGAACTGCTGATGCGGGCGGAAAGCGACGAGCTTCTGGCGGAAGGATTCGGTGTCGATGAAGTTCTCGCCCTCGGCGCAGAGCCGCACGTAGGGGAACTCGTGCCCGCCGACGATCCGGGGATGATGCTGAAGGATGAGGCGGAGCATGGTCGTGCCGGAACGGACGCAGCCGCAGAGGAAGATCGGCTGATCAAGCTGATGCGCGACGTCGGCCTCGCTCGCCGCGTCGGCTGCGGGCGCAGCGGGGGCGGGAGCGGGAGCGGCGGGCGAAGGCGCTGATTTGATTTCGTTGTGCATGACAATGACCCTGTTGATGAATGCGGCGCCCGATGCGGCGCCGATCCGTCAGTGGGCGGGATCAGCGACCGGCTCGACCGTCTTGTGAACGCGGACTTCGATTTCCGACTGCGCCGCCTTGGCGCGACGTTCCTCCAGCACGCGCTTGTAGTCCGTGGGCATCACCTTCACGAACTGTTCAAGCACGGTCGGCCAGTGGTCCAGCACGCGCTGCGCCACCGCCGACCCCGTGACCTTCTGATGCGTCTTGATGAGCTTGTGCAGCTCCGCCACATCTTCCGGGTCCTCAACACTTTCTAGTTCGACCATTTCAAGGTTGCAATTGACGCGGAAGGCGTCTTTATCGGCGGCGAGCACATACGCTGCGCCGCCGGACATCCCCGCCGCGAAGTTGCGACCGGTCTCACCAAGAATAACAACGCGGCCGCCGGTCATATATTCGCATCCGTGATCGCCGACGCCTTCGACGACCGTCCACGCCCCCGAATTTCGGACGCAGAAGCGCTCCGCCGCCCGACCCCGGAAATAGGCCTGACCCCCCGTCGCGCCATAGAGCACGACGTTGCCGATCAGGATGTTGTCCTCCGCCACAAAGCTCGATTCCTTCGGGGGATAGATCACGATGCGCCCGCCGGACAGACCCTTGCCCACGTAGTCGTTGGCATCGCCTTCCAGCTCGATGGTGACGCCTTTGGCCAGCCACGCCCCCAGCGACTGTCCCGCCGACCCGGTCAGCTTGATATGCACCGTGTCGTCCGGCAAGGGATCGCTCATCCACGCCTTGGAAAGCTCATGGCTGAGCATCGTGCCGACCGTCCGGTTGATGTTGACGATCGGTAACTCGATGCGGACCTTCTCGCGGCTCTCGATGGCCGGCTGGGCCAGTTCGATGAGCTTGTTGTCCAGGGCCAGTTCCAGGCCATGGTCCTGCTTCTGCGTGTTGAACACGCCGACGTTCTCGTGCGGCTTCTTCGCCGGCTCGAGAATCGGCCGAAGGTCCAGCCCCTCCGCCTTCCAGTGCCGGATCGCCGCGGCGGTCTCCAGACAATCGCTGCGGCCGACCATGTCGTTGTACTTGCGGAAGCCCAGCTCGGCCATGATCGACCGCGCTTCCTCCGCCACCATGAACAGGTAGTTGACCACATGCTCGGGCTTGCCGGCGAACTTCGCCCGCAGCGCCGGGTCCTGCGTCGCGATGCCCACAGGGCAGGTGTTCAGATGACACTTGCGCATCATGATGCACCCGAGCGTCACCAGCGGCGCCGTCGCGAAGCCGATCTCCTCGGCCCCGAGCAGCGCGGCCATGACCACATCGCGCCCGGTCTTGATCTGACCGTCCGTCTGCAAAATCACCCGGCTCCGCAGATCGTTCATCACCAGGGTCTGATGCGTCTCGGCGATGCCCAGCTCCCAGGGAAGTCCCGCGTGCTTGATGCTCGTGATCGGCGACGCGCCGGTCCCGCCGTCGTGACCGCTGATCAGAATGTGATCGGCATGCGCCTTGGCGACGCCGGCGGCGATCGTGCCCACGCCGACTTCGCTCACCAGCTTCACGCTGACGCGCGCCGACGGATTGGCGTTCTTCAGATCGTGAATGAGCTGGGCCAGGTCCTCGATGGAGTAGATGTCATGATGCGGCGGCGGCGAAATCAGCCCGACGCCCGGCGTCGAATAGCGAATCCGCGCGATGTTCTCGTCGACCTTCTTGCCCGGCAGTTCGCCGCCTTCGCCCGGCTTGGCGCCCTGGCTGATCTTGATCTGTAGTTCATCCGCGTTCGTCAGGTAATCGATCGTCACGCCGAAGCGGCCGGACGCCACCTGCTTGATCGCCGAGCGGCGGGAGTCGCCGTTGGCATCAGGCGTCCACCGCCGGGGGTCTTCGCCGCCTTCGCCGGTGTTGGACTTGCCGCCGAGGCGGTTCATGGCGATGGCCAGCGCTTCGTGGGACTCGGCGCTGATGGACCCGAAGCTCATCGCGCCGGTGCAGAAGCGTTTGACGATTTCGCTCGCCGGTTCGACTTCGCCCAGCGGGATAGGCCCGCCGTTGACATGGGCTTTGAACCCGAGCAGACCGCGGAGGGCGCACTTGCGCGTGGCTTCCTCGTTGGTGTGCTTGGCGAAGCGCCAGTACGCTTCGGCGCTGCCGGTGCGTGCGGCGACCTGAATGTCGGCGATGGACTGGGGGTCCCACATGTGCCGCTCGCCGGTCGAGCGCCAGTGGAACTCGCCGGGGTTGGGCAGGACGGGCAGAGCGACCTGCTCACGGGCGGGGTAGCCCAAAGCGTGACGACGGAGCAGTTCCTCGGCGAGCACGTGCAGGTCCACGCCGGCGATGCGCGACGCGGTGCCGGTGAAGCAGCGGTCGATGACATCGCTCTTGAGGCCGATGGCTTCGAAGATCTGCGCGCCCTTGTAGGACTGGAGCGTGGAGATGCCCATCTTGGCCATGACCTTGAGCATGCCCTTTTTGACGCCCTTGCGGTAGCGGCTGACGACCTGGTAGTCGCTGTAGCCCTCTTCGCGCAGGAGTCCGTCGCGCCGGGCCTGCCAGAGCGACTCGAACGCCAGGTACGGATTGATGCCGTCGGCCCCGTAGCCGAACAGCAGGCAGTCGTGATGCACTTCGCGGGCCTCGCCGGTTTCGACGATGACGCCGATGCGCGTGCGCTTGGTCTGACGCACGAGATGATGATGCACCGCGCCCGTGGCCATCAGGGCGCTGACCGGCACGCGCTCCGCGTTGATCGCGCGATCCGTGAGCACCACCAGCGCGAACCCCTGATCCACCGCTTCCTCCGCTTCCTTACAGATGCGGTCCAGCGCCTTGCCCAGCCCCGCCGCGCCTTCCGCGCGCGGCCAGGTGATGTCGATCACCTTGCTCTTCCATCCGCGATGATCGATATGCCTTAGCGCCGCCATCTCCTCGTTGTTGAGGATCGGCTCCGGCAGACGCAGACGATGGGCATGACCTTCCGTCGTTTCCAAAAGGTTCGCTTCCGGCCCGATGTAGCACTCGAGCGACATGACGATCTCCTCGCGGATCGAGTCGATCGCGGGGTTCGTCACCTGGGCGAAGAGCTGCTTGAAGTAGTCATAGATCATGCGCGGCTTGTCGGACAGACACGCCAGCGCGGCGTCATTGCCCATCGACCCCACCGGGTCGCGCTTTTCCTTGATGAGCGGCAGAAGCATGAACTGCATCGTCTCGGTCGTGTACCCGAACGCCTGCATGCGCGACAAGAGCGTCTGCGGCTCGAACCCGTGCGGCTCGTTCTTGGTGTGCAGCTCCTTCATCTCGATCCGCTGGGCCTTGAGCCACTTTTTGTACGGACGCCGCTTGGCGAAATCGCCCTTGACCTCCGCGTCGGGAACGAGCCGGCCCTTGTCGAAATCGACGAGGAACATTTTGCCCGGCTGGAGGCGGCCCTTGAGCTTGACGTTCTTGGGGTCCACGGGAAGCACGCCCACTTCGCTGGCCATGATGACCTTGTCGTCGTGCGTCAGGTAGTAGCGGCTGGGGCGCAGACCGTTACGGTCCAGCACCGCGCCGATGTACTTGCCATCGGTGAACACGATCGACGCCGGTCCGTCCCACGGCTCCATCAGGCACGAGTGATACTCGTAGAACGCGCGCTTCTTCTCGTCCATCGTCTCGTGATTCTGCCACGCCTCGGGGATCATCATCATCACCGATTCCTGAAGCGTGCGCCCGTTCATGAGCAGGAACTCGAGCACGTTGTCGAAGTTGCCCGAGTCGGAGCAGTCGGGCTCGGCGATGGGGAAGCATTTTTTGAGTTCATCGCCGAACAGCTCGCTGCGCACGACGCCTTCGCGGGCGTGCATGGCGTTGACGTTGCCGCGCAGCGTGTTGATCTCGCCGTTGTGGCTCATGAAGCGGCACGGCTGAGCGCGGTCCCACGACGGGAACGTGTTCGTCGAGAAACGCGAATGCACCATCGCCAGGTGGCTCGTGTACCGCTCGTCGGCCAGATCGCGGAAGTACGGCACGACCTGCGCGGGCGTGAGCATGCCCTTGTAGATGATCACCTTCGTCGACAGCGAGCAGACGTAGAACATCTTGGCCTGCGAAAGCTCGGGGTTCTCGCGGAGCATGTTGGAGGCGCGCTTGCGGATGATGTAAAGCTGGCGCTCGAAGGCGTCGGCGTCGAGGCCCTCGGCGGCGGCGATGAAAAGCTGCTCGATGACCGGCTCGGCATCGCGGGCGGTCGGACCGATGTCCGCGCCGTTGGCATCGACCGGCACGGGGCGCCAGCCGACGAGCGTCTGACCCTGCTCGACGATGACCTTCTCGACGAAGCGCTTGCAATGGGCGCGTTCTTTTTCATCCTGCGGGAGGAACACGTTGCCCGCGGTGAACTTGCCGGGGGCGGGCAGCGCGACGCCGAACGTCGCCTGCGCGATGTCGGCGAGGAACTCATGCGGCAGGGCGGTCATGATCCCGGCCCCGTCGCCGGTGTTCTTCTCGCATCCGCAGGCCCCGCGGTGGTCCATCGCCACAAGCACCTCGATGGCGTCGCGCACGATCTGGTGGGATCGGCGGCCCTTGATGTCGGCGACGAAGCCGACGCCGCACGAGTCCTTCTCGTTCGCCGGGTCATAGAGGCCATGCTTGGCGGGATATCCGTATGACATACGCTGAACCTCCCTATGGTCAGGGGTGTCGTCGGGCTCCGGTTCGTCGGAGCCGTGTTAGGCCGAAACCTCCGCGGGACGGGCCGGGATGGCCGCTTCGCCCTGCGCTTTGGAACGGTCTTTCATGAGATAATCGATGAACGCCTTTACCAACGGACTCTGTTCGCGGTGACGCATGTAGACGATGCCCACCGGACGCACCAGCCGGGGTTCGAGCGGCATGACCGCCAGCACCCCCGCCGCCGCCTCGCTCTGCACCGTCCGGCGCGGCAGGATCGCCACCGCACCCGTCTGAGCCACGAACGTCTTGATGGTGTCGATATTGTCAAACTGGCTGACAATGTTCGGTTCGACACCCGCCTCACGAAGATGCTTTCGGATCCGACGCCCGATCGGCAGCGTCTGATCGAAGTTCACCATCTCGTACTCCGACAAATCCTCCGCATGCACCGACGCCGCCCCCGCAAGCTCGTGATCCGGCCGGGTCACCACAGCCATGATCTCATCGCGCAGCGGCAGCGACATCATGTCCCGGAAGCGCTCCGGGTACGAAAGAATCCCCAGATCGCATTGCTCATGCTGCACCCGGTCGTACACGACGTCCGGCTGCACATAGCTGATCGAAACGCTGACCTTGGGGTGATGGGCCTCAAAGTCGGCCTTGATCTTGTTGAGCAGGTCAATCCCCGCCGAGTAGATCGCCGCCACCGTCACCTCGCCGCGGAGCGAGCCGTTGGTGAACTTGCCGCTGATCTGCGCGGTGAGCTGCTCGTAGCGTTCGATGATCTTGCGGCACTCGCGATGATAAAGCTCACCCGCCTGCGTCAGTTGCAGGGGCCGGGTCGAGCGATCGATCAGCTGCACGCCCAGTTCCTTCTCCAGCGCGCGGATGCGCTGCGACGCCGCCGACTGGGTCACCCCATTGGCGCTGGCGCCCTTCGACACGCTGCGATGCTGGGCCACATCGCAGAACAATCGAATCGCATCCGTTTGCATAGGTCCATCAGTATACATTCAGCATCGCTAATGTCAACAAATCGTCAAAGTAGACCTACTAATAGTTATGCGTGTTGCGTAAGGTGTGAACGAGTGGGAAATTGAGCGATCGCCCGCTGATCGCCCGATAACAGGGGTATGTTCGGTTGCGGCCACAGATTGGGGTGGGTGCTGTGCTGCGCGGCGATGCTCGCGGCGGGGTCCGCGGCCGCCGGCGCGGACAAGCCCGGCGGGCCGCTGTCGCTGGAGGTCCATCGCTTCGACTTCGAGGAGCAGAAACTCGGCAACTTCGAGCCGATGCCCATGCACTGGTTCCGCGTCGACGGCACCGGGTTCCCGCGCTACACGCAGATGGGTTTCGACAACGCTCAGTCCGTCTCAGCCGACCACAGCTTCAAACTCGCGCTCAACGGCGGCAGCGCCGCGGCTCTGCTCGAAGCCGGCACACTCGTCGCCGTCCCGCAGGCCCGCTACCTCATCACCGCCAACATCCGCACCGAAGACGCCCGATACAGCCGCGCCCGACTCGTCGCCTACTTCGTCGATCAGCACGGCCGCGAAGTCCCCCAGTCCCGCCGCGCCACCGCGCCGATCCTTTCCAACGGCGCCTGGACCACCGTGGCGATTCAGCTTCCCGACACGCCCGACAATGCCGCGTGGGTCGTCCTGCGCGTCGAGCTGCTGCAAAGTTCGTTCTTCCATAGCCGCCTGCTTGAGGAACATCAGCTCATCGAGCAGGACATCCGCGCCTCGGCCTGGTTCGACGACATCGTCGTGTACCAGATGCCCATGATCTCGATCGCCACGCAGACGCCGCTCAACGTCATCCGTCAGCCCCAGCAGCCGGCGATCGCCTCGCGCGTCCACGATGTCACCGGTCAGCCGCTGCATGCGCAGATCGAAGTCACCGACGCCGGCGGACGGATCATCGACCGCCAGGAGCGCGACATCGACGTCAATCACCCCGGCGAATGGGAGTGGAAGCCGAACGTCCCGGGGCTTGGGTGGTACCGCGCTCAGCTCACCGTCATGACCGGCTCGCAGATCGTCGGCGGGGCGGGCGTGACGTTCGTCTGGCTGGGCCCGACGACGGAGCGCGGTCAGGGCGAGGCCGGCCGGTTCATCATCACCGCCGAGCATCTGACCCAGGCGCAGCGCAATCGCCTGCCCGACCTGCTCAAATCGCTGGGAAATATGGGCGTTTCCGTCAGTCCGTGGTCGATGGACATGACGCAGGACGAGCTGGCGGCGGCGGTCGACGCGCCCGACCCGCTGCTCAATTCGCTGCTGCTATCGAATCGCCACGTCATCCTCAGCTTCGCCGAAGTCCCGCGCGATCTGGCCGGCTCGGTCGGCGTCGATGCGGACGATGCGCTGGCGCTGATGGCGCATGACGCCAAGCTCTGGCAGCCGTACATTCAGTCGATGCTCGCACGCTACGGTCTGCGATTGAGCGACTACCAGGTCGGCGCCAGCGGATCGGGCGCCGCCTTCGAGCGCGACGATCTGGCGGCGATCTTTCCGCCGATCAACGATCTGTTTCACCGCTACGTCCCGCACGCGCGCGTGCTGCTCCCCTGGCGCGCGATCGACGAGATGCCCGCCGACCCGCCCGCCTTCGATGCATGGAACATCGACTTCCCCGTGTCGATCCACGCCGACCAGTTCCAGGCGTACGCGAAAACATGGAAGATCGCCCCCGAGCAGATGATCTACCATCTGCAGACGCTTCCGCCGCATGTGTACTCGGCGCGCGATCGCGGAGCGGACCTGGCGTTCCGCATGCTCGAAGCATGGCGCCTCGTGCCGCAGGCGATCGCGATCCGTCGTCCGTGGACCAGTCCGGCGGGCGACGGGGGCGATGTGCAGCCGGACCCGATTCTGCCGGTGTGGGCGAACATGATCGAGCAGCTTTCAGGCCGGCGGTATGTCGGACAGATGGAGATCCGCGAGGGCATTCGCTGTTACCTGCTCGACGGTCCGTCGGGGCCGCGCGGCGGGGCGCTGGTGATGTGGAACGAATCCTCCCCCGATGCCGACGCGGAACTCGATCTGTACCTGGGCCCCGACCCCGTCGCCATCGATATGCTCGGCAATCGCCGCCCGCTCGATCGCGTCGGCGAAAAACAACGCGTCCGTCTCGCGCAGGAACCGACCTTCATCGAAGGCGTCGACATGCGCCTCGCCCGCTTCCGGGCCGGGTTTCATATTGATCCGACGTTCGCACCCTCCGTCCATACCGTGCACGAGCACACGCTGACCCTCGTCAATCCCTGGCCTCAGTCCCTCAATGGTCATCTCCGCTTCACCAGTCCCGAATCCTGGGACATCGAACCCCATTCCCTCAACTTCAGCATCCCCGCCGGCCAAACCTATCGCGTCCCACTCGCCTTCAGCTTCCCCGCCTCCGAACTGTCCGGCACCACGCTCATCACCGCCCATGTCGACCTCGACGCCGACAAGTCCTATCAGCTCGACGTCGCCTCGCCCATCCGCATCGGCCTCGAAAACATCGACTTCAAATCCAACCTCAATGTCGAGTCCGACGACCACGGCGACAAGTTCCTCCTCCTCACCATGATCGTCACCAACCTCGGCGACGCCAGCCAGGCCTTCTACGCCTTCTCACTCCCCCCCGACCTCCCCCGCCAACAGCGCATCATCGCCGACCTCGCCCCCGGACAGACCGTCCTCAAACACTTCCGCGTCCCCTACGACCCCGCCATGTCCGGCAAAACGCTCCGACTCGGCCTCCGCCAGATCGACGGCCCCGCCGTCCTCAACGCCCTCCACCCCATCCCCTGACCCCCCCACCGATCGCCCGCCCCCGTTTAGCGGCGGGGCACCGCCCCGCGCTCCCCCCATGTAGCGACGCCGCTCTCTACCGTGAGCCTGCCGAACGGGCGGCGTGTCTCTCCTCTTCTCCATTCTCCACCAATTTCACCTCACTTCCGCCGGGTGCCACGGTTTGGGCGCTTCGCCCAAACCGTGCAACAACACCGCCGCACCCCATTGCAAAAGTTCGCACGGCTTGCAAGGCCAAGCCGTGGCACCCGACCGCTCCCCCCTCCCCTTTCCCCCATCCCCCATTCCCCTTTTTTTCGCAATAGCCCGCCCCGCCCCCGCGTTAACCCCCCGGCCCGCCGCCGAAGGTTCATATGCTTCGACATCTCCCGCGCCTCGCGCTCCGCGCCGACGCCGAAGCGCCATACAAACTCCTCAACCGCATGGTCAACCGCGCCGACGACCCACCCGACGCCATCGCCGCGCCCCCCTCTCCCCCCGGGAGAGGGCCGGGGTGAGGGTGGCCCCGAATGATGGCGCGCTCCGTACCGCGCCGTCAATGATTGGACAAACCCTCACCCGACCCCTCCGCCCGACCGCTCCCAATCCCGTGAATATTTCAAAGGTCTCCATTGCCATGATGCATCACACATCACAAAAACACGCGCCTAAGTTTTACATCCTCGCGCTTGCCGCATGTCTCCTCGCCCTGTGCGGCCCCGCCGTCCGCGCCGCGGATCACCCCAATGTGCTCTTCATCGCCATCGACGATCTGAACGACTGGGTCGGTTGCCTCGGCGGACATCCCCAGGCCCGCACGCCCAACATCGACAAGCTCGCCTCCCGCGGCCTGCTCTTCACCAACGCCTACACCGCCGCACCCCTCTGCAACCCCTCCCGCGCCGCCACCATGACCGGCGTCCGACCCTCCACCAGCGGCATCTACGGCAACATGCAGCCCATGCGCAAAAGCCCCGTTCTCGAGCACATTCAGACGCTCCCGCAGCACCTGCGCCAGAGCGGATACACCGCCGTCGGGGCTGGCAAAATCTATCACGTCGCCTTTCCCGATCCGCCCTCGTGGGACGCCTACTTCCCCAGCCAGAACAAGACCAAACCCGACGACCCCAAGCCCCCGCATCCAAGCATGAACGGGCTCAAGCATGGCCTCTTCGACTGGGCGCCGCTCGATGTGCCCGACAAGGACATGGGCGACTATCAGGTCGCCGACTGGGTCATTGATCAAATCGGAAAGCCGCACGACAAGCCGCTGTTTCTGGCCTGCGGATTTTATAAACCGCACCTGCCCTGGTTCGTCCCCGCGTCCTATTTCGATCATCATCCGGTCAATACCGTCCAGCGCCCCCCGTATCTGGCCAACGATCTGGACGACGTGCCGCCGATCGGCAAGAAGATCGCACTGCTCCAGGGGGATCAGAAAATCATCGTCGAGCACAACGCATGGAATGCCGGCGTGCAGGCCTATCTCGCCGCCACCGAATTCTCCGATGCGCAGGTCGGCCGCGTTCTCGACGCCTTCGACAAACTTCCGCCCAACGAGCAGAAGAACTGGATCATCGTCCTCTGGACCGACCACGGCTGGCACCTGGGCGAAAAAGATCACTGGCGCAAGCTCACCTTGTGGGACGAAGCCACGCGCGTCCCGCTCATCATCATCGCGCCCGGTCTCACCAGGCCCGGCTCCACCTGCGCCCGAACCGTCTCCCTCCTCGATCTCTACCCCACCCTCTGCGACCTGACCGGCACGCCCCTCCGCAAAGACCTCGACGGCGTCTCCCTCCGCCCGCTCCTCGCCGACCCGGCCGCCGCATGGGACCGCCCCGCCGTCACCACCCACAGCCGCAACAACCACGCCGTCCGCGATGAACGCTACCGCTACATCCGTTATGAGGACGGCACCGAAGAACTCTACGACCACACCACCGACCCCAACGAATGGAAAAACCTCGCCGCCGACCCCGCCCTGACCCCCATCAAACAAAAACTCGCCGCTTATCTCCCCAAGATCAACGCCGCCCCCACCCCCACCCGCCGCAACGCCAACCCCGACGGCGAATCGGAGTAACGCACCCAAAGCAAACCCCGCGTTCCCACGCGGGGCTCCCTTGACCCAAACCGTCACCACAGCAAACGGTGTCCCCCTCGTGCTCGTCATCGTCCACACCCTGCCCGCCGGGTGCCACGGTTTGGGCGCTTCGCCCAAACCGTGCAACAACACCGCCGCACCCCATTACAAAAGTCCGCACGGCTTGCAAGGCCAAGCCGTGGCACCCGGCTTTTCGCAGGTGATTTGAGTGATGCACATCGGTCAGTCGTTCAAAGCAGCCCGGCGTTGCCTTGTGGTTCAAAGGCCCCGGGCCGAGGGCGGCCCGGCTCGGATTTGCTGCGCAAGGCGGAAGATGAACTATTTGCGCAGGGAGTCGGAGCCGGCGTGCCCTCACGCCGGGGTTTGTGAAGCATGAAGAAGTGGGAATCGTTCGACGGGGATTTTGTCAGTTTTCGCACAGGGGTTGCGCGAATGGCGCATGGGGATGACACTTGGGCGCGCACGGTGCGCGCGGGGGGATGTGAGTGCTGAAAAGACGTCGCATGGATGTGTCGCGGAGGGTTCGGCGGTGCGCACGGGCGCGCCGATGCGCGCTTCCAAGCGCCAAAAGCGCGGGTTTGAGCGGGGGATATGGGGGTGTGCGGGGAGGGCGGGACGCGCAAAACGCGACCACGCCGGTGCGCCCGCTCCGCTGATGCGGGCCGGGCCG
>WGMD01000029.1 GCA_016125255.1 Planctomycetota bacterium
GGCGATCAAATCCCGAATCTTCTGGCCCGTTCGCACGCTCGGTGGTACTCTCTGACTCATGGGGTGGCTCCTTGTGGGTTGTTGGTCCAACCGATAGGGTCCACCCCTTCTCAATTTACAGCAAGTTTAGGACATGACCCCAACATGGCCGCGACGCTCGCAGCAGAAACCGACTTGAGAAACACAGACTTCCGTTTCATAACGATATCTCCCAAGAGATCTGACAATGAACAAAACCACGGACGCACACGGCCCGCAGATCACACGTCCGAAAAGTTACGGAGCTTTTGTATGTGATGAATCAGGCGATCAAGATGAATGCGTGAGGATGTGTGAGGAATTGTTTACGAACGCACCGATACGTGAGCATCATGTGAGTCGCATTGGGATCATTGTTATCGCGAGTTCACTACTCACTCGCTAAACTGTCCCGCATGGATCAGGGCCTCCCCTATCGCTACATCAACTCCGTCCTGCACGAGCGGCGCGAGCGCGTCTTTCTCGTATTCGCCGGGTTGTTCCTCGGCTCGATGACGATGCTCAACATTCTGGGCATCAGCCGGTTCATCAAGCTCGCCACGATGACGGTCGGACAAGGGACCCAAACACGCGAGATCGTCTTCGCCGTGGCGGTCGGCGTGATTCCCTATCCGCTGACGTTCCTGTGCACGGATTTCATCAGCGAGTTCTACGGCCGGCGCCGCGCCAACTTCCTGGTATGGGTTGGCCTCGCGGTCAACTTCTGGGTGGTGTTCATTCTCTGGCTCGGCGGCGTGCTGCCGGGGTTCGTGCCCAACGATCCGACGACCGGGTTCCCCCCGCAGCCGGTGTACGATGCGGCCAAGCATGTCTTCGTCGAGACGGGCTGGACGTTCTACCAGATCAAGGCGCTGACCTTCGGCGCCGTCGCCGCCTCGATGTGTGCGTACATGGCCGCTCAGTTCTGCGACGTGTTTTTATTCCATTTCTGGAAGGATCTCACCAAAGGTAAACATCTTTGGCTCCGAAATAATGGGTCAACGATGGTCAGCCAGATGGTGGACACGGTGGCGGTCATTCTGATCACTCATTTTTACGCACACGCCCTGCCCGTGCAGGAGGATCAGCCGCTCTGGCCGCAGCTTTTGACTTTTATCGGGACCAGTTACGCCTTCAAGTTCGTCGTCGCCGCGCTGGACACGATTCCGTTCTATCTGGGTGTCTATTATCTATCGCGTTACCTGCGGATCGATCCGACGCAGGAGCACGATATTGATGCGGAAGAGACCCCGGCTGCTGATTGACAGTCGCGGGGGCGATGGACCGATATAAATGACCATGACAGAGAACGCACCAACCAACATGCGCCACGCGGTGGTCAAGGGCATGTTCTGGTCGATCGCCCAGGCGGGTGGCGCCCAGATCATCTCGATGGCGGTGCTGCTGGTCCTGACCCACCTGCTCAAGCCCTCGGAATTCGGGCTGGTGGCATGGGCGAATGTCGGGATCATGCTCTGCGTCGCACTGATCGACTTCGGGTTCGCGGAAGCCATCGTGCAAAGGTACACGCTGGCGGAGCGTTATCTGGACACGGCTTTCTGGACCGCGCTGGCGATGGGTCTCACGCTCATGACGGTCTTGATGTGCACTGCCGACTCCATCGCGCAACTCTTGAGCCACAACAGCCCACCTGAAATTGTCAGCAAACTGGCCCATGTCATCCGCGCCATGTCGTTGTTGCTTCTGTTCGGCGGGCTCAACAGCGTGCCGATCGCCATGCTGCGGCGGCATCTGCATTTCAAATTTCTGGCGGTGCGCACGCTCGTCGGCGGCGTCGTCGGGGGGGTCGTCGGCGTGACGGTCGCCATCATGGGCTACGGCGTCTGGGCGCTCGTCGCACAACAATTGTCCGGTGTGTTCACTTCGCTGATCCTCCTCTGGACCAACTGCGAATTCCGCCCCACCTTCAAGTTCGACAAGCAGTGCCTCCGCGATCTGATCGGCTTCGGCATGCCCATCTCCGGCGCCCGCCTGTTGACCACGATCAACGAACGCACCGACGACATGCTCATCGGCTACTTCCTCGGACCGGTCGCACTGGGCTACTACTCCGTCGCGTATCGCCTCAACTACATGCTCATTCAGCGCCTCGTCGGCACGGTAAGCAACGTCGCCATGCCCGCCGTCGCGCGCGTGCAGCATGAACCGCACCGCGTCCGCAGCGCGTACTATCAGGCGACGCGCCTCACGTGTCTGTTCTCATTCCCGTGTTTCATCGGCATGTCGCTGCTGGCGCCGCTGATCGTGCCGGTCGTATTTGGCAGCCAATGGATGCCTTCGATTCCGGTCATGCAGGTGCTTTCTCTGATCGGCATCGTGCATTCGATGCTCTACTTCAACAGCGCGATGATCGTCGGCACGGGCCATCCCCGCTGGCGCTTCTACCTGATGCTCATCACCTCGACCGGCAACGTCACGGGCTTCTTCATCGCCGTCCATTACGGCATTTTCTGGGTCGCGGCGTCGTATGTCAGCGTGGCGTACTTGGTCATGCCGCTCTCGTTCTTTGTCACCAACAAGTGCCTGCACCTCAAGCTCGCCGACTACCTCAAGCATCTGTCGGGTCCGATTTTCGGGACGCTGACGATGGCGTTGGCGATCTCGTTTGCGATGCGGGTGCACATCACGGGGGTGCCGGACGGGGCGCGGCTAGCGGTGCTGATCGTGCTCGGCGCGGTGGTCTATGTCGCCGTCATCTTCACGGCTTTCCGCCCGCTCGTGCTCGAACTGCACGGCATGTGGCGCACGCTTCGAAATCGTCGGGTGGTGGCGTCGTGAGCGATAACACGCCCATCTTCATCATCGGCATGCCGCGCTCGGGCACGACGCTGCTCAGCTCCATGCTCTCGGCCCATTCACGCATCGCCATCTCCCCCGAGACACATTTCCTCTCGCTCTACGTCCACAAGTTCCGGCACGACGAGCTGACCTCGCGCGAAATGTTCGAGGAATTCTGGCGGACGTTCATCGCCGGCGATCGCTTCGGCAACATGTGCCTCGACGCCGCCTTGTGTCATGACTGCATCGTCGCCGCGGGCGACTGGACCTACCGCGGCGTCTTCGAGGTCCTACTCAGCGCGTACGCCCGATCGCTCAATAAGCCGCGCTGGGGCGAGAAGACGCCCGATCACTATCAGCATCTGGATCGACTCATGCAGTGGTACCCGCAGGCGCAGGTGATCTTCATGCTGCGCGATCCCCGGGCCGTGTCCGCCTCGCTTCAGAAAACCGATTGGGGCGGGAACGATGTCGTGACGCATACGCGGCGGTGGCGCAACGCGATCGTCGCCTACGAGTCGCACAAGGCCGGCGGGCGCATCCATCTAATCAAGTACGCCGACCTCGTCGCGGAGCCGGAGCAGACGTGCCGGCGCGTTTGCGAATTGATCGGCGAGCAATTTGAGTCGGGCATGCTCACCAATCGCGGCGCGGAAAGTCAGCCGCAGCTCGCCCGGCGTCAGGGATGGGCCCGCGAACAGATCGAGCAGGCCCAGCAGCCGATTCATACGCAGAGCATTGACGCCTGGCGGAATCAGATGCCGCGCCGGCAGGTGGCGCTGATCGAAACGGAAGTTTACGACCTGATGAAGCAATACGGGTTTGAACCGGACTTGGGCCGACCGGGCCCGCTGCGTCGGCTCGCCCTTATCTGGAATCGCGTGCAGCGCCGGTTTCACGCCCCGCCCCGCCGCACGCAGGAGGCCGCCCATTGAATAAACCCGCTGATAATGCGAACCGGCCCCCCGCCGATGCGCAGGCGCTTCGGCGGACCGTCATCGACGGCGGGTACTGCGTCGGCTGCGGCGCATGCGCGAGTGTGGCTCAATCGCCGATGCAGGTGACGCTCAACGCCACCGGGCATCTTCAGGCATCCGTCACCGGTTCGGACACGGGCGCGCCCGTCGCGAGCGTGTGCCCATTCGCCGACGCCTCGGTCAACGAAGACGAAATCGGCCGAGCGATCTTCAGGGCTCAGCACACGCAGCAGAGCGAGCACATCGGGCGCTACCTGAATGTCTACGCCGGCTATGTCGTTGAAGACGGGTATCGACAGCGCGGCAGTTCGGGAGGCATGGGCTCTTGGATTCTTTGCGAGCTTCTCAAACACGGGGAGGTTGATGCCGTGGTGCATGTCGCTCAGCGCACGCCGACGCCGAACGATCCGCGGCTTTTCGCCTACACCGTCTCGAACACCGCCGACGCCGTCCGTGCCGGGGCCAAGTCGCGCTATTATCCCGTCGAGATTTCCGAAGCGATGGCGACGGTGCGCGCAACCCCCGGGCGGTACGCTTTCGTCGGCGTGCCCTGTTTCGTCAAGGCCGTGCGACTACTGGCGCGTCAGGACCCCGTGCTCGCGGAGCGCATTCGTTACTGTGTGGCGATCTTCTGCGGACATCTGAAGACGACGCGCTTCGGCGAGTATCTGGCCTGGCAGGCAGGCGTGAAACCCGAGGAATTCCGCGACATCGACTTTCGACACAAATTGCCGGATGCACCGGCGAATCGTTACGGCATCCGCGTCACAGCCGAGCGCGATGGCAAACTTGAGGAAGTTGTCAAACCCGTCGGCAAAATCTACGGCACCGATTGGGGTCTGGGCTTTTTCAAGTACAAAGCGTGCGACTACTGCGACGACGTCGTGGGCGAGACGGCGGACATCGCGGTCGGCGATGCATGGCTGCCGCGCTACGTGCAGGACAGCGAAGGCACGAACGTCGTCATCGTTCGCAATGCGCAGGTTGCGGCAATGGTCGAAGCGGCGATTGCCGACGGCCGTCTGCACATGGACCCGCTCGCAGCCGCCGACATCACCCAGTCGCAGTCGAGCGGATTTGATCATCGTCGGCGCGGGCTTGCATACCGGCTCAGCCACACGGATCGCAAACGCCGTTGGCGGCCGCGCAAAAGAGTGCAGCCCGATGGGAGAATCGGCGACTGGCGATTCCGTCTGCGTCACTGGCTTCGCATGAAGCTGGCCGCGGCGAGCCATCGCGCTTACGATGCCGCCCGTCGGGAAGGTCGCATCGAAGGGTTCCGGGATCGGGTCAAGTGGTGGGTCCGGGCGTACCGATTCGCCTCCAAGAACACACGCAAGGGATGACGACGATCATGGATGACGCTTCACCGCACAAGACCGGACCGATTCTCGTGACAGGCATCACGGGCCTGCGCAACCGCGGCGTCGAGGCGCTGGTGGTGAGCATCGTCGAAGGCGTACGACACCGGCGACCGAACGCGCCCGTCACGGTGATGACGCGCACGCGCGATTACGATGAGCTTCGGCTGGCGCCGATGAACGTGCAGGCGATCGGCGACAATTTCGATCTGATGCGGCGCAGCCGCAAAATGCAGTGGGCGGTCAAGGCGTCGCGCTTAGTGCCCAAGGCCGCCGCGTGGCATGCCGCACTGGCAAAGCGCATCGCCGGCTCCTCCGCCGTGATCGCCTCCGGCGGCGACGTGTTTAGCAGCGACTACGGCGACTTGTCGACGCATCTGAAGCCGCTGCAACTGGCCATCGAGGCACGGACGCCGTTCGTCCTTTTTGCTCAGTCGATCGGCCCGTTCAAACGGGCGGAGGATGTGGAACTATTCCGATCCGTGGCGCAGCACGCGGCGCTCATCAGCGTGCGCGAGACGATCACGCGCGATTACCTCATCGAAAAAGTCGGCCTCACCGCCGATCGGATTCACCTGACCGCTGACCCGGCGTTCCTGCTTTCGCCGCTGACTGGGGAGCTGGCGGACCATCTGCGGGCGGCGCACGGCATGACCCGCGAGCGGCCGACGGTCGCCATGAGCGTCAGCCGCGGCATCGAGATGTTCAGCGGGTGCGATCCGCAGCGGCATCTGGAGGCGTGGATGCAGGTGACGCGATGCGTGCTCGACGAGATCGGGGCGAAAGTGCTGCTCGTGCCGCACGTACAGGAGATTCACGCTTCCAACAACGACGCCCTGACCTGCACGCGTCTGCACCGTGCCTTGCAGTTTGATCCGCGTGTCACGATTGCAGGCGCGGACCTGACGGCGGGCGAATACAAGACGCTCATCAGCGGATGCGACCTGCTCGTCGCCGAGCGCATGCATGCCGCCATCGCCGGCCTCTCGACGGGGATCGCCACGATCGTCGTCGGCTATTCGATCAAGGCCGAGGGCATTCTCAGTTCGCTGCTCGACAAGACCGTCATGCACGAGCGATCGCTCATCAGCATCGCCGACTTCCTCGAACCCGGTGCGGGCGCGGCGAAGGTGCGGTCGGCGTGGGCGTCGCGTGAGGACACGGCGTCGAAGCTCAAGGCAAAGCTGCCCGCCATCAAGGACGCCGCCGAGTCGAACTATGCGCTGCTCGAGGAGCATGTCTTCGGAGCCGGCGCGCCCACGGGGTCCGCCTGACGATGAAGCTGCTCTTTGTGCCCAACTCCCTGCCGGCCCCGCCGGTGATCGGCGGTCCCCAGCGGACCAACCTGCTGCTGCGCGCCCTGCGCCGGCTCGGCAATGTCGACACGATCGCCATCTCGCATGAAGTGCTCAGCGATGAGCAGCGCGCGGAGCTGCTCGACCAATACAACGTGCGGGCGGTCCTTGCGCCGGAGCATCGGTACATGCATGCTCCGTGGCGATGGTTCGCCCCGATACATCCCAAACTCATCCGCCGGCTGGCGCATAATCTCGGTTCGCGCAAGGTCGACTACCGCCCGCAGGCGTCGATTGAACAGTGGATCACGCAGCACATCGACCTCGACCAATACGACGTGATCGTCGGGCGATACCTGTACGGGCTGACGCGGCCCGGGCTGATCGGGCATCATCCCGTCGTGCTCGATGTCGATGACCTGGACACGGAGGTGTATCGCACACGGCTGGCGGTGCCGACGAATGCGAAGTGGGAGAACATGGTGATCCGTCATCATCTGCGGCAACTTGAAGGGATCGTGCCGCCGCTGTTGGCCAAGTGTGATGCACTGTGGATCGCCAACGAGAATGACCGGGCGATTCGCGGACTGGAGCGCGCCACGGTGTTGCCGAATATTCCTTATGGGGCCGAGGGTGCGGAGAACATCACGCCGTGCCCGGCCGACGATGCGAGCCGCACGCTGCTGATGATCGGGTCGATGAGTCATCGGCCCAACATCGAAGGCGCGGACTACTTCGTCGAGCAGGTCTGGCCGCGCATCCGTGCGACCGTCGCGGATGCGAAGCTGGTCATCGTCGGCTCGAAGATGAAGGATGAGCAGCGTCAGCGATGGTCGAGTTCGCCGGGCGTTGAAGCGATGGGTTTTGTCGAGGATCTGGCGCAGGTGTACGAACAATGCGCGTTCACGGTGGCGCCGATCTTCGCGGGTGGCGGGACGAATATCAAGGTCATCGAGTCGTTCTCGCGCGGGCGGACCTGCGTGCTGGCCCGGCCGGCGCATCGGGGGTATGAGAAACATCTGCTCGAAGGCGAGTCGCTGCTGGTAGGCGATGATGCGGCGTCGATCGCGGATGCGTGCATTCGTCTGCTCAAAGATCCGGCGCTGCGGCGGACGATGGCGGACAAGGGATTGGCGGTCGTGCGGGCGTCGTTCTCGTTCGATCATTTTGCGGCGGTCGTGGCGCGGACGATCGGCGAGGTTGTGAGTCCCGCGGACCGGTCTTAGAATGCCCCCGCCGCGGGCGGTCCTTCTTCAGGCGTTGTGAGCATGTCTTCACCGAGCCGAACCATCGCATGGGTCATACACGGCTCCGAACGCTTCGGCGTCGAGCGCGCGATCGTGAATCTCGTGACCGGCGTAACGCGGATCGGCTGGCGCGTCGTCATCGTCGCGCTTGCCGAAGGCGAGTTCACGCAGCGGTGCCGCGAGCGCGGGTGGCACATCGTCAGCGCCCATCTGGGCATGCCGCCGGAGGTGCGGAACGGCCTGTCGAGCCGGGTGTGCGGACTGGCGAAGCTCTGGTCATATCAGCGGCGGGCGATTCCGAAAATCGCCGCGCTGCTCAAGAATGAAAAGATCGACATGCTGCATTTTCTTTGGCCCAACCAGGTAAGTCTTTGCGGCGGAGTCGGACGGCAGCTGGGCGTGCCGGTGGTTTGGGAGATGCCCAACACGCTCGGTCGCGTCCCGCTTCGGCTCAACCAGCGACTTTATCAGCGGGCCTGTCGGCGCGGGCGGATTCAGCCGATGGCCAACAGTGCGTACACCGCTTCGACGTTCGGACCGGGGGCGGTGCAGCCGGTGGTGTGTCACCTGAGCGTCGATGCCGAGCGGTTCGATCCGTCGCGCGTCACACCGGTATCGCGCGAGGAACTGGGCATTCCAATCGATGCGTTTGTGATCGCCATTGTCGGTCGCATTGATCCGAGCAAGGGGCAGGATCGCGTGTTGGAAGCGATGATCGCGCTGGGCGATGCGGCGCGCGCGTGTCACCTGCTATTGATCGGCGACACAGGCAAGGCGCCGCTGACCGGGAAGATTCGCGACCGTGCGGCTCAAGCGGGTGTGACGGATCGGCTTCACATTCTGCCGACGGTCGAAGCGCCGGAGTGCTATTACCCGGCGATCGATGTGGCGATCAACGCGCGCGTCGATCCCGAGCCGTTCGGATTGTCGGTGATTGAGGCGATGATGATGAGCAAGCCGGTCGCGGTGCATGCCTTGGGCGGCCCCGCTGAGACGGTCATTGACGGAGTGACGGGCTGGCACATCAATGACCCGAGCGTCGCCGGTTGGACGGCGGGCCTGCGACGCGTGTTCGACGACCAGCCGAGATGGAGCGCGATGGGCAAAGCGGCCCGCGCGCACGGACTGTCGCATTTCACCATTGCTGAACAGACGCGGCGTTATCAGCAGCTTGTCGAAAAGCTGCTCGGTGGAGATCGCCCGTGACATGGAGCTGGTCGACGCTGCTGATTCTGTTCGAATGGGGCATTCGCCTTGTCATGATGCCCGTCGTGTTGCGACGCCGGACGACGGCGCAGGCGATGGCCTGGTTGTTGATCATTTTCTTTGAACCGCTGTTGGGGCTGGGGCTTTTCTTGCTGGTCGGCACCAATCGCCTGCCCCGGCGGCGCATCGCGCAACATGCGCAGGCGACGCGCGTCCTGGACATGATTCATCGCCTTCAGCGCAGCAAACCGCATGTCATGCGACCCAAGGTCGATCCCGAGCAGGCGGGGCTCATCGCACTGACTGAAAACCTCGGTGATCTGGCGATTCTCGGGGGCAATGACTTTGAGATGATGACGGACACGGATGTGGTGATCGATCGCCTCGTCGCCGACATTGCCTCGGCGAAGCAGCATGTCCATATTCTCATGTACATCTTTCACGACGATCGTGTGGGGCGGCGGGTGGCGGCGGCGCTGATCGCGGCGCAGCAGCGCGGCGTGGCGTGCCGGGTGCTGGCGGATGCGGTGGGCGCCAAGCCGATGTTCGTCGAGTTGGCAGCGCTCATGTCGGAAGCGGGTGTGCGCGTGCAGCCGGCGCTGCCGGTCAGTTACATTCGCCGGCGGCTGGCGCGGATGGACCTGCGCAATCATCGCAAGCTGATTGTGATCGACGGGGCGATCTGCTACGTCGGTTCGCAGAACATCGTCGAACCGGAATACGGCCGGGGGAATCTGGCGTGGCACGACTTGATGCTGCGCGTGACGGGGCCAGTGTCGTTGCAGCTTCAGAGCGTGTTCGTCGAGGACTGGTTTTCGGAAACGTCGGAGCGACTCGATGCGGACGCGTATTTCCCGGAACCGCGTGTGACGGGGAAAGTTGCGATTCAGACCTTACCGAGCGGGCCGACGTATCCGACGCAGAATTACCAGCGGCTGATCGTGGCGGCGCTGTATGCGGCGAAGCGACACGTGATCATCACGACGCCGTACTTCGTGCCGGACGAGGCGCTGCTTCAGGCGCTGGAGGTGGCGGTGCTGCGCGAGGTGGTGGTGGACATCATCGTGCCGCGGCAGGCGGATCAGGTGCTCGCCGGGGCGGCGGGCCGGGCGTATTACGCACGGCTCATGGAGATGGGCGTGCGTCTGCACCTGCATCAGGAGGGATTGCTGCACGCCAAGACGATGAGCGTCGATGACGCCATCGCGCTCGTCGGCAGCGGCAACTTCGATATGCGGTCCTTCTACCTCAACTTCGAGTTGAACATGGTGCTATACGGCCCGGAGGTCGCAGCACAACTCCGCTATCAGCAGAATCAGTACATCGCCAAGTCCCACCTCCTGACCCAGCGCGAATGGGGCGACCGCCCCGCTTATCGGCGGCTTTTCGACGATTGCGCCCGCCTGCTCAGCCCCCTTCTGTAGTGCCGATCTGGTCGCCCCAGACCCTCAGAATCACGCCCGCAGTACCATGAAGGTACTGCAATCCCATCAAGCCGTCACAAATGGCAACACCCGACGCAGTTTGTAAGGCAATGTAATATCATATGTTACGACCATGACGACCAGCATCCCCGTCTTTGGCATGGTATTCGCTACCCGACTCCCGAAACATAGCGCGCACCGACCCTGTTGGCGGTGCGGCGATTGCCATTCGCGAGCACAGGGAGTGTGCCATGTACGCCCATGCACGGGCATCGCGCCGTCGTATCACGATCCAACGGCTTATTGCCGTCCTGGTCGTGGCGACGCTGATGCTCTGACCGAACCCAACGGATTCCAAAGCGCCCGACCGTCGGGTCGCAATGCGCGGATTCGGCGCGCGGCCGATTGTCGCGCCAGTGGCGCGGCGATTCGCGCAAGACACGACATCGTTTGATCAATAATCTTTCAAGCCCATGTCTTCGCGGCGTGGGCGTTTTCATTTTCAGCGAACTTCGTGATTCGATTCACAAGGGACGATGATCATTTTTCATCGCGTCTGTTCCTCGTCCGACCGCGTTATCGGCCGCGCCAGGCCGTATCAATCGTCACAGACTGAACTTCCCTGCCGTTTGTAGCGATATATATGTAGTTGGCAGGAGGTCACAACATGCCTTGGGCAGAAGTGACAGATGCGAGACTCTACTACGAACTGACCGGTGAAGGCGAAGTCGTACTGCTCATCCCTGGCCTCGGCTCAACGTGCAGACTTCTGGATCCGATCGTCTACTCGCTCAATGACGGGTTCTGCCTGCTCGGTGTCGACAATCGAGGCGTCGGTCAGTCGATCGCACATCGTCCCGTTCATACTCTGCACGATTACTCCGCCGACCTGATCGAACTGCTCGACCATCTGCAGATCGAACGCGCTCACATCGTCGGCATCTCGCTGGGCGGCATCATCGCTCAGCGCTTCGCCGTCGATCATCCCGGCCGCGTGAATCGCCTAGTGCTCATGTCGTGTGCCCACAAGTTCGGGCCCTACCTGCGAGAGATGGCGCTGCTCACGGGGAACATGCTGCGTCGCTTCCCTTCCCGTGTTTTCGCGGCGGCCCTCGAAGTGCTCAGCGCGGGGCCGCTGTATCTCGATGAGGATCCGGGGCGGGTCGAGCGGAAGGTCATCGAGTCGATGCAGACGAACATTTCGCGGATGGCGATCGGACGGCAGTTGCGCGCTCTGGGCGCGAGCGATCCGCGCGAAGATGAATACAGCATTCTCGCGCCCACACTCGTCATCAGCGGTGAGTTCGACGGACTCATCCCCGCCTGTTACGGACGCCGCATGGCGCGAGCCATTCCCAACAGCCGCTTCGTCCTCGTGCGGGACGCGGGGCATAATCCGCTCGCCGAATGCCCGCTCAAAGTGCTGCCCCTCATCATGGAATTTCTGCGCACCGGGCACGTCACCGACCTCGATGACGATCTGGTGCTCGAATGGCAGAGGGAGGCCCAGCTATGCGCGACATGATCGGGCCCATGTGGCGATGGTGGCGACGCCCCCGCCGGCCGCGCCGTTCGACGAACGGCCGGGCCAACGGGCACGCGGTCGCGCCGCCGAGCGAGCCGATGACCCCGCATGATCGGCTGGGCTTGCTTCGCTCCCTGCACTACCCGAGCGTCAGTCTCGCGCAGTTGTTCGATGAAACGGCTCAACGCTTCGCCGATGTGCCCGCCGTCGTGTACGTCGATGTCGCATGGACCTATCGTCAGCTCGCCGAGCAAATCAACCGCTGCGCCGGCGGCTTGGCCCGGATCGGCGTGCGGCGGGGCGACCGCGTACTCATCACGTTGCCGAACTGCCCGGAATTCATCGTCTGTTTCATGGCCATTCAGAAACTCGGGGCCGTCGTCGTCAACGCCGGCCCGCTCATGGGCGTCGACGATCTGGGCAAGATCGTCGAGATGACGCACCCGCGCCTCATCGTGGGCCTCGATCTGCAGGCGCCTATCTTCGACCACATCGGTCACCGCGAGATTCATCGACTCTGGGTCACGCTCAAGGACTATCAGACCGTCTGGCTCCGCGTCGGCTATCGGCTCAAGCTCTGGACCAAGCGCACGGAAAGTCCGGATGTCGAGCATGAACGGACGATGGCGACGATGATGGAGCAGGCCCCGGCGCGCCCGCCGAGCGTCGCGCCGCTGCCCAACGACGTCGCCCTGCTTCAGCCGACCGGCGGCACCACCGGCACGCTCAAAGTCGCCGAACTCACGCACGCGAATCTCATCGCCAATGCTGCGCAGATGTCCAACTGGGTGCGCCTGCGGCATGGGCAGGAGCGCGTGCTGGCCGTGCTGCCGATGTTCCATGTCTACGGGCTTTCGACCTGTCTGACGACCGCGCTGCTCTGCGGCGGGACGATGTATCCCTTGACCCGATTCAAGGTCGAAGAGGTGCTCGCCGCGATCGCCAACCAGCGTCCGACCGTCCTGCCGCTCGTCCCCGCCATCATTGAACACATGTGCGACCAACTCGAGGCCCAGCCGCGCCCCGACATCGTCAAGGCCCTTGAAAACACGATCGTCATCAGCGGCGCCGCCCCGCTGCTTCCCGCGACGCAGCAGCGATTCGAGCGCCTCACCGGCGTGCATATCCTGCAGGGATACGGCCTGACCGAAGCGTCGCCCGTCACGCATGTCAATCCGCAGGGTCACGAACAGCTCGGCGCGATCGGACTGACGCTCGCCGACACGCGTATGCGCGTCGTCGATCCGCAGGACACGGCACGCGATGTCCCGCCCGGCGAAGTTGGCGAGATGTGGATCAGCGGGCCGCAGGTCATGCGCGGCTACTTCAATAATCCGCAGGAGACGGCTCGCGTGCTCTCGACCGATGCCGACGGCAACCGCTGGCTCCATACCGGCGACCTCGTCCGCATCGACGATAACGGCTATACATGCGTCGTCGATCGGGCCAAGGAGATGATCATCCGCGGCGGGTTGAAGGTGTATCCCGGCAAAGTCGAGCAAACGCTCATGCGTCACCCTAAAGTCGCCGACGCCGCCGTGATCGGACGCGATGATCCGGTGCACACGCAGATCGTCACCGCCATCATCGTGCCCCGCGAGGTGATCACCGACAAGGATGCGTTCATGCATGAGCTGCGGGCGCTGTGCCGCGAGCATCTGGCGCCTTACGAAGTGCCGAGCGAAATCGAGATCGCCGATGCCCTGCCGCGCAACGCGCTGGGCAAGCTTCAGAAATTCAAGCTCGCCGAAGCTGACCGGAAGGAGGCGGTGTGATGGTCGCATGGCAGACGAAACCCGATCGCGTGGCGATTCTTTCCAGCGCTCGCACGCCGCTTGTCAAAGCGGGCGCAGCGCTCGCCCAAACGCCGATGACGGAACTGGCGCGCACCGTGCTGATTGAGACGCTCTATCGCGCCGGCTTCCCGGGGGCCCGGCTCGACGAAGTAATCCTCGGCAACGTGTCCATGCCGCCCGATGCGCCGAACCCGGCGCGCGTCGCGGCGCTCGAAGCGGGCATCCCGCTGCATGTCCCCGCCTACACCGTGCAGCGCAACTGCGGGTCGGGCATGGAAGCCGTCGCACAAGCCGCGACGCACATTCAGGACGGCGCCGCACAGATCATTCTCGCCGGCGGCGCCGAGTCGATGAGCACGATTCCCCTGCTTTTCCCGAGCGAAACGCTCGAACCGATGGCGAAGATCATGCGCGCCCGCGGCCCGCTGGCGAAGCTGAGCGCGATCGCGTCGCTCCGTCCGCGGCACTTCAAGCCGATCTCCGGCCTGATGCTCGGACTGACCGATCCCGTCGCCGGGATGATCATGGGCAAGACCGCCGAAATCCTCGCGCACGAATTTCACATCAGCCGAGAGACCCAGGACGCCTTCGCTCTCCGTTCGCATCAGCGCGCCGTCGCCGCCGTCAAAGCCGGCCGGTTCGATGAGGATATCGCGCCCGTTTACGCCGGTGCGGATTTCAAGCCGGTTACGAAGGACATCGGCCCGCGTGCCGAGCAGACGATGGAGGCGCTCGCGAAGCTCAAGCCGATCTTCGACAGGAAGGACGGCTCCGTCACTGTCGGCAACGCCTGTCAGGTCACCGACGGCGCCGCCGCGATGCTCGTCGCCAATGCCGACATGGCGCGCGGCGAGGGCATGACGATTCACGGCTACATCCGTGGCTACGCCACTGCCGGACTTGATCCGCAGCGCATGGGCCTCGGCCCCGTCTACGCCATCGATCACCTGCTGCACATGACCGGCATGTCGCTGTCCGACATCGGCCTCATCGAAATCAACGAGGCCTTCGCCGCTCAGGTGCTCGCCTGCACCACCGCCCTCGCCAGCGACCATTTCGCCCAGCAGCACCTCGGCCGCGCCAAAGCGATCGGTGAAGTCGATCCCGACCGACTCAACGTCAACGGCGGCGCGATCGCCCTGGGCCATCCCGTCGGCGCGACCGGCGCTCGCATCGTGCAGAATCTTGTGAGCGAAATGAGTCGGCGCGATGTCCAGTTCGGCATCGCCAGTCTGTGCATCGGCGGCGGACAAGGCGCCGCGATGCTTTTGGAGCGGAGGTGAATCATGGCTCACAACTTCCAGCTCACGACAAGTCCCCACGGCGTGCTGACCGCGTGTTTCAACACACCCGGCAAATCCGTCAACACGTTCACGCCCGACGCCCTCGCCGAGCTTGACCAGCTTATCGCATCCATCGAGCGCGGCGAGCGATCGATCCGCGGCCTGATCTTCACCAGCGGCAAGACCGATTCGTTCATCACCGGCGCTGACCTGTTCGCCATGAGTACGATGGACGAGCCGGCGCTGAAGGCCTTTCTCGAACTTGGCCAGCGGCTCTTTGAACGAATCGGCAAGCTGTCCATTCCCACGGTCGCGGCGCTCAATGGTCACACACTCGGCGGCGGCTTCGAACTGGCGCTGGCCTGTACATGGCGCGTCGCCGCCGACGTCGGGTCCATCAACATCGGCCTGCCCGAAACGAAACTCGGCATCCTCCCCGCATGGGGCGGCACGACGCGCGTCACCGAAATGATCGGCCCGATGCACACGCTGCCGATGCTCGCCGCCGGCAAAACCCTCGCCCCGCGCAAGGCGCTTTCCGCCGGCTTGATCGACGAGGTGGTCCGCCCCGAAGCGCTAGACCACGCGGCGCACCGATTGGTTCTCACATCGAAAACATCAAAGCGCCCGCCGTTTGTCGTACGGCAGGTGATGCGTTTCGCCTGGCTGCGGGACAAGGTCGCCGCGAAGGCCAAACGTGAAACGCTCAAAAAGACTTACGGCCATTATCCCGCCGCCGAGGCGCTGATCGATGTGGTCATGACGGTTTGCCGCGAGGGACATCAGGCGGGCCTCGAAGCCGAGCGATCGGCGGCGTTGAAGCTTGCCGGCACGGATGTCTGCCGGAATCTGATGCGTCTCTTTTTCCTGCGCCATGATGCGAAGCGCACCATTCGCGCTGCGATCAAAAGCGATCCCGTGCATCTCGATCACGCAGCCGTCATAGGCGGCGGCGTCATGGGCGCCGGCATCGTGCACGCACTGGTCCGGGCGGGGCTCCGCGTGCGACTTATCGAGGTGAGCCCCGAAGCCGTCGGCGCTGCTCTGAAGCGCATCAGCGACATGATCACCACCGACGTGCGGGCCAAGCGACTCAGTCCGCTTGAAGGCAAGGCGACGATGCGCCGCGTCGCGCCCTGCACCGACTGGACCGGCCTGAATCTCGTCGACTTCGTCGTCGAAGCGGTGGCGGAACACATGAACGTCAAGCGCGAAGTGTTCGGCAAGCTCGACAAGCTGACGCGCCCCGATGCGGTGCTCGCCTCGAACACCAGTTCACTGAGCATCACCGAGATGGCGGCGGGGACGCATGATCCGTCGCGCGTGATAGGTCTGCACTTTTTCAACCCCGTGCCCGTGATGCCGCTCGTCGAAGTGGTCCGCACGCCGCACAGTTGCGACCGGGCGCTGTCTGTCGGCGTCGAGACGGCGCTGCGCATGGGCAAGACACCGGTGCTGATCAATGATGCGCCCGGCTTCCTCGTCAATCGTGTGCTGATTCCATATTTGGCGGAAGCGATCGTCATGGCCGGCGAAGGCGCGGACATTGGGCGGGTGGACGAAGCGATGAAACGATGGGGCATGCCGATGGGACCGTATGAGCTGCTCGATCAGGTGGGGCTGGACGTGGCGATTTCAATTTTGAAGTCGATGAGCGGACGGCTCACCGAGACGGTCGCCGTGCCCGCGGGGGTGGAGAAGATCATCGAGGCGGCGTATCTGGGCCGCAAAAGCAACATCGGGTTCTACGACTATCGCCAGCGTGGCGAGCCGCGCGTCAACGGGAAGCTGCTGGACCTGATCCGATTCGCTCCGGCGGCGGACGTGCCGACGGATGACGATGCGATTCAGTGGCGTTTGCTCGTGCCGATGATCAACGAAACGGCGCGGCTGCTTCACGATGGCATCGTCGATCGGGTGGACACAATAGACCTTGCCAGCGTGCTGGGACTGGGGCTGGCGCCGTTTCGTGGCGGACTTGCGCATTTTATCGACGCGACCGGGCTCGATGTCATCACGGCTCACATGGACCGCTTGGCGCAGCGGCTCGGCTCTCGCTTCGAGCCGACGCCCGAACTGCGCGACCTGCTCGATGCGGGCAAACATCTGAGCGATCTGAAGCCAGGCCCACGATCGACGCAGCGCATGGAAGCTCAGCGAATTACCTACGGACACAAAGAGGTGTGACATGGTCAAGCTTTCCGAACGCGATCAGCAGCAGCTTGAGAAGGCCAAGGATCTGATGGAGTCGGGCGCTCAGGAGACCGGTTTCTTCCGCTCGCTGTTCTTCGGTCGCCTCCGCCTCGACAAGCTCATGCCCTACCCGCAGCAGGACCCGGCGGACGCGAAGCGTACGGACGAACTGCTCGACAAGGTCGATCGCTACATGCGTGAACACGTCAATGCGGATCGGATCGACAAGACCGAACGCATCCCGCAGACCGTCATCCGCGGGCTCGGCAAGCTGGGCGTGCTGGGCATGACCGTCCCGAAGGAATACGGCGGCGGCGGGTATTCGCACACGGCGTACTGCCGCGTGCTGGAACGCATCGCCATGTACTGCTCCTCGACGGCCGTACTCGTCGGGGCGCATCAGTCGATCGGCCTCAAGGCCCTGATCCTCAGCGGCACGGAGGAGCAGAAGCGAACGTATCTGCCGGACCTGGCGAGTGGGAGGAAGCTGGCGGCGTTCGCGCTGACGGAGCCGGAGGCAGGGTCGGACGCGGCGAATGTGCAGACGCGCGCCGAGCCGAGCAAGGACGGCAAGTGGTGGTTCATCACCGGCGAAAAGAAGTTCATCACCAACGGCGCCCTCGCCGGAATGATGACGGTCATGGCGCGGACCGAGGTGACAATCAACGGCGCGAAGCATGACAAAGTGACCGCCTTCATTGTTACGCCGGACATGCCGGGCTTCGAAGTGGTCAAACCCAACCGCAGCAAGTGCGGGATTCGGGGCACATGGCAGGCGACGCTCAAGTTCAACCGCATGAAGGTGCCGGCGAAGAACATTCTGGGCGAACTGGGGCGCGGGCTGAAGGTGGCGCTGACGGTGCTGGACTTCGGGCGGTGTACGCTCAGCGCCGGCTGCATCGGCGGTGCGAAGGTCGCGCTCGACAAGACGATCGAACATGTCAAGAGTCGGCAGCAGTTCGACCGACGGCTGGCGGACTTCGAGGCGGTGCAGCACAAGATCGCGCGCATGGCGGAGCTGACGTTCGCGATGGATGCGATGACGTACCTGGCGGCGGGCATGGTCGATCGGCATGACGAGGACCTGATGCTCGAGACGGCGGCGACGAAGCTGTTCTGCTCTGAAACGTCGTGGCGCGTCATCGATGACGCGGTGCAGCTCCACGGCGGCGAGGGCTACATGCGCGATGGCGGACTGGAGCGCATGCTGCGCGACGCCCGCATCAATCGAATCGTCGAAGGCGCGACCGAGGTGATGACGAGCTTCGTGGCGCTGATGGGCATGAAAGGCGTGGGCGAGGAGTTGGAGCAGGTGCTCAAGGCGGCGCGGCATCCGTGGTCGAATCTGGATCGGCTCAAGGCGTTCGCCCGGCACGAATGGCGCGATGTAATTCTCGGGCCGGCGGCGACGGGGCTGCACCCGAAACTGGCGCGCGAAGGTCGAATGCTCACGAAGCTGACGCGCGAACTGGCGCGGAGCGTGACACGACTGCTGGCCAAGCACCAGACGAAGATTCTGGACATGCAGCTTTTGCAGCAGCGCGTGGCATGGGCGGCGGTGGAGTTGTATGCGATGACGGCGGTGGTGAGCCGGATGCAGTCGATGATCGTCGCGGCCGAGAGCAACGGCGGCGTCGAGCACATTGCGCGCGATCTGACGATCGGCAAGGGCTTCTGCGATCACGCCGCGGGGCGGATTCATCAGCGTCTGCGCGGCCTGTTCGGCAACCGCGATGCGAAACGGCTGGCGGTGGCGCGGAGCGTGCTGGGCCTGAACGAATGACGCAGCGATGCTATGATGAGGCCTTCCCACTGGAGGTCCTTCATGCGCTGGATGTTTATTATCGCCGCGGTATTGATGTACGCACAAGGTTTGTTCGCTGACGACACGGTGAAGTTCGCCGTGAAGCAGCTTCATGTGGACAACAACGAAGGCGCGGACATCGCCGACGTGAACAATGACGGCAAGCCGGACCTGATCGCCGGTCGGTTCTGGTACGAAGGACCGGACTTCACGAAGCATCCGCTGCGCCAGATCGATGATTGGAACGGCTACGTGGCGAGCAACGGCGACTTCGCGGTGGACGTCGACGGCGATGGCAATGTCGATATCATCGCCGGCGCGTTCGTGGACCCGATCGTCAAGTGGTACCGCAATCCAGGCAAGGACGGACTGGCGAGCGAGACGCTGTGGCAGGGCACGGAATTCATCAGGACCGAAAACAAGACCAACGAACTTTCGTTCATGCACGATATCGACGGCGACGGCATCCCGGACTGGATCACGAACAGTTGGAACGTCAAATCGCCGGTCGTCGTGTATCAACTCGCCCGCAATTCCAAGGGAGAACTCAACGCGATCAAGCATGTCATCGGCGAAGGCCCGCACGGACACGGCATGGGCTTCGGCGACCTGAACGGCAACGGGCGCGAGGACATTCTCGTGGGCGAGGGCTGGTACGAACGGCCGGAGGGCGATCCCTTCAAACAGACGTGGACCTACCATGCGGACTGGCACCTGCACGCGAGCTGCCCCATGCTCGTGATGGACGTCAACGGCGACGGGCGCAATGACATCATCTACGGCCTCGGGCATGATTACGGCCTGTTCTGGCGCGAGCAGATCGCGCCGACGGCGGATGGGAAATTGCAGTGGCAGGAGCATCTGATCGACAAGGAATACTCGCAGCCGCACAGTCTGGCGCTGGCGGACCTCGACGGGGACGGCCAGCCCGAACTCATCACGGGCAAGCGCAAGTTCGCGCACAACGGCAAAGACCCCGGCGGCATGGATGCGCCGTGCCTTTACTACTACACCATTGACCGCAAGAGCGGCACCTTCACGCGTCACACGATCGACGTCGGCCAAGTCGGCACGGGCCTGCAGATCCGCACGGCTGATCTGAACGGCGACGGCCGCACGGATATTTTCGTCGCCGGGAAATCCGGCACGTATGTTCTGATCAACCAGGGTAAATGAGAGCCATCATGTCGCTGATCATCAATGGACAAGCCATCGACGAGAACCTGCTGGAGCAGGAGTTTTCAAACATCAAGGCGTCGTACGAGCGTCTGTCGCCCTACCACGGATGCTGCGAACGCGACGAGGAATTCCGCGGCTATGCAAAACGAAACATCATCGGGCGCGTGCTCCTGGCGCAGCAGGCGGAGCAGGATATCGATCCGATCAGCGAGGAAGAACTCGACGAGGCGATCGCACAGCTCAAACAGGAGCACGGCGGGGAGGAGCAGTTTTTCGCCGCGGCGGGGATCACGCCCGATCAGGAGCCGATGCTGCGCGGCGACATTGCGGCGAACATGCGCGTACGCAAACTCATCGACCGGGTGTGCGCGGACATCAAGGTTCCTGATGACGCGCGGCTGCGGAAGTATTACGAGGCCAACGTCGAGCGGTACATGACCGACGAGCGCGTGCGGGCGTCGCACATTCTGCGCAGCCCCAAGCGCGGGGAGGACCGCGCGCCGGCGTATGAGCAGCTTCGCGAAGCCCGACGTCGCATCCTCAGCGGCGAGACGTTCGAGACGGTGGCTCGCGAAATTTCGGACAAGGTGCGTGAACTGGAGGAAGCGACGGAGGAGCAGAAGGCCAAGGCCGGGGACCCGGTCGATCTGGGATACTTCAAACGCGGCGAGTTGATGGAGGAATTCGAGATTGTGGCGTTTTCGATGGAAGTCGACGAGGTGAGCCCGGTGTTCAATTCGCCGTTCGGGATGCACCTTGTGAAGTTGACCGAGCGCGAATCGGCGATGCCCAAGCCGTTTGACGAGATGCGCGATGCGGTGGCGGAGGATTACCTGGTCGAGCATCGCGATCAGCGCATTCAGGCGCACGTCGATCAGCTTAAGGCCCAGGCGAAAATCGAAGGCGAAGAGGAATGCGGCGGCGGGTGCGGTTGTTCGCATGAATGACCCGGCCCGCTCTCATCAACCTCATTCCGAACGATCCGTGCGATCGCGCGCTCGGCGGCGGGCCTGACC
This sequence comes from Planctomycetota bacterium, assembly GCA_016125255.1. Lineage (NCBI taxonomy): Bacteria > Pseudomonadati > Planctomycetota > Planctomycetota bacterium. The sequence goes on from WGMD01000029.1 coordinate 21,124, forward strand.
CAATGCGTCGAGCACGCTGCCGGTCGGCTCCGGTTCGACAGGCGGCGGAGCTGGCGCGGCGGCAGCGGACGAATCTGCTGGCGTCTGGGGCTTGGCTTGAACGACGGACTCGGCTGCGACTCGGCGCGGTCGCATGGGCCTCGCCTTTGCGGCGGGCTCCGGCTCGTCTTTCATCACTACGCGGTGCCGGGGGCGGCGCGTCAGCAGCAACGCGATTGCGCCGGTGCGGCGTTCGAGGATCTCCAAAAGGAAAATTCCCAGCGCGGCACTGAAGATGTACGGGCTCAAGTCGACCAGTCGCGGGAGGCGCGGCAGGTCGTCCCAGATGCCGCCGAGGTCGACGCGCTCGACGCCGCCCGTCGCTGCGGCGAGACGCCTTAGCGCAGCGGCGCCCCGGTCCGTGCCGGCGGGCTTGAACTCGGGCGAATAGGGAAGCGTGACGGGGGGCATGGCGATGGGCGGATGATCGGCGAGATTGACGGTGGCGATGGCGGTTTCACGGCCGCGCAGATCGAAGTCGACGCTGAGCGTGTCGGGCGAGGTCCAGGTCATGTTCGTCCGATCCGCGCGTGGCTTTTCGCCGGCGGTTCCGCGCAGAATGGTGACCTCCGGAAGATGGGCCAGCGCGTTGGTCGTTCGCTGCGGGTCCAGATGCAGCGACACGGTGGCGATGCCTTCATGCACCTGCTGCGTCAGAAGCATGTTGTCACCGAGGCCGCGCGACTCGCCGGCGGTCCAGCGGGCGAGTCCCGTCAGCGTGTCGCCGAGCTTCAACCACTTGGTGATGGGCCCGGTGAACTTGCCGTCGATTTGCCCGGTGTAGCAGAGCACGCGTCCGTCACCGGCGTTCCACGACGCGACGACCGGAGCGGCGTACTCGTCGGTGGTCACGACGCTCAGGTTCGCGCCGTCGCGGAGGTAGGTCAGGTTGTAACCGCCGATGTTGGGCGGAGCGTCGCTGTAGATGACGCCGGTGAGCGTGGTCAGACCGGGGGTGAGCTTGATGGGGGTGGGGTCTTCGATGAAGCTCGATCGGGCGACGACAAACGTGTCCTGCGCGAAAAGTCGTGGCAATTCTTCTGGATTTTCGGTGAAAAAGATGCGTCCGTCGCCGCGGCGGGCGATGTCGCGCAGCAGGTCGGCATCGGAGTCGTGCGGCGTGCCGAGGCCGATGACCGAGCAGGTCATCCCCGCCTTGCGGGCGTAGGCGAGAAGCTCCTCATATTTGCCGGGCTCTTCGCTGTCGGCGGCATCGGCGAACAGGATGATATGTTTCGTGCCGGCCTGCGCCTTCTGCAACAGGTCGGCGGCGTGCGAGAGGGCTTCATAGATGTAGATGCCGCCGCCCATCGATTCGATGCGCAGGATTCGGTTGCGCACCGCCTGCGGGTCCGACAGCGGCGCGAGCGGACTGATCTCATGCGACTCCGAATCAACCGCCAGCACGCCCAGTTCATCCATCGGCGTGAGCATGTCCACGACCTGCACCGCCGCCAGGTCCGCCAGATCCATCTTCGTCCGCCCGCCCGGTACGGTCATCGCCATCGAACCGGAACGGTCCATGGCGATGACGATGGCGATCGACAGCTTGCGGTGCTCGCGGCGAAGCTCCATCGACACAGGCATGATCGGATCGAGCGGGCTCTTGAAGTAGCCGCCGGGACCGTAAGATGTTTGCCCTCCGCTGAGCATCAGCCCGGCGCCGGTATCTTTGACCCATGCCGCCAGATTGTTCATCCCCGCCAAGCCAATACGGCCGGCGGGGACGTCTTCGATCATCACGGACGAATAGCTCGACAGATCCTCCAGCTCCCACTTGGCCTCATCGGGTTTGATCGCCTGCACATCGAGTCCGCCGGCGCGGAGCAGACGCGCGAGACCCGATTCCGTCTTTTCGGTGACAAGGATCATCGGCTTGGGGCCCTCGACGCCGACGAGCAGGCGTGCGGTGTTGTTCTCCGGTACGGGGTCGAGCCCGTCGCCCTGCACATGAAGCGAATACACGGCGGTCGACGGCTCATCGACGGCATCGCGGAACGTCAGCCGGGTCAATCCCGCCGGCACAGTGCGCCGCCCCGCCGCGATGCTTCGATCGCCGCGGCGCAGCTCATAGGTGATCTGCTGCGGCACGGGCGCCTACACCCACGCGGTGATCATGTACACCTCGCGCGGGTTGACGCTCATCGGCGCATCGATCGACGCGATGGCCAGGTCGCTGGTGGCGGGGCGCTCGATGCTGCGGTAGTCGATGCCGACCCCGCGCGCCGCCGCGCGGGCCGCACCGGCGGAGGGGTCCTTGCCGGTCCATCGACCGTCGCTGAGCACCAACACGCGCCCCGGTCCGTCGGGCGGGATCAGCGACAACGCCCGGTCAATCGCATCGTGCAGATTCGAAGCGTCGTCGCCGACATCGTTGGCGAATGCGCTAAGCACACTCGTCTGCGGGGCCTGTTCCGTGGCGGCGATGCGCCCGAAGGTCACGACGCCCAGTTGGTCATTGCCGCGAAGCTTCTTGTGCACAAGTCCGATCGATTCGAGCTCCGATCGCCCCGCCTCGCCCGGCATCGACAGCGACCGGTCCGCGACGACGATGACCGTCCCCGACCGGCTCGGCAGACGCACCGCCACGCTCGCCAATCCGGCAAGCACCAGCGCCACCGTGATGATCCGCATCACCGTCAGCACGCGCGTCGGCATGCGCCAGACCCACAGCGAAAGCCCCAGGGGCAGCGCCAGCAGCAACCAGATCGGCGTCAGCAGCGTGATCATGACAGACTCCCCTGCCTGGCGCTGCGGCCGACAAGATACAGATGCCCCGTCAGAAGCCCCGCAGCGATGAGTCCGAACACCCACGCCACCGACTGATAGTCCCACCGCAGCGTCGGCGCCTCCGCCCAGTCGCCGAGTCGATCGGCATGACGATGCGACAGATCCGATTCATCGCGATCGAGCACGTTGACGACGAAGCGCTCCATACCGCGCGGCGATTCGATCGTGTACACGCCCGGCAGGCGCGTCGGAATCGTGACCCGATCGCCGGCAAGCGGAATCGTCCGCGTCTTGCCGTCCGGATCGGTGAGCTTCACATCTTGTGTGATCGCGTCGGTAGTCCACGCCGCGTCCTCACCGAGCCGCAGATTCGTCCGCTCCAGCCCCGGCACATGCTCGCCCCGCCATGCCACGAGGTTCCAGAAAAGAATGGGCCAGTTGGGCGAATCGACGATCGTCGACAGATCGGCCCGCAGTCGCAGGTGCAGCTCGTGCCGCCCCGTGGGAAACTCCACATCACTCAGCAGCGGTACATTCCCCGCCATGATGATCGGGCGTCCCGGCAGATTCTCCGACTTGCCCGCCGCCCAGATCATGCCTGCCAGCGACAGTCCCTCCGCCAACGGATGCACGCGGTCGATCACGAAAGGGCCGACATAGGCCGCGGCGTCCGACTCGGCATCGATCTGAAGCGTCCATGCGCCTGTCTGCGGAACCGTATGGTCCGTGATGAGCAGTTGCACGCCGCTGGTCGTCATCAGCGCCTGCGGCGACGCCGCGATGGCGCGCTCGACGCGCCCGCGCAGCTTCGCATCATTGATCGCCAGCCCTACGCGCACGACCCGCTGATTGGCCGGCAACAGCGTCACCTCATTATCGATCGCCAGATCGTTCGCCCCAAGCGTCGCGACGAGCGTCGGCATATCCGGTTTGATGTCGATGAACACCGACTTGGTTTGCCCCGCGTCCAAGTCGATCGTCGAAGCGTGAACCGCATGACGCTGCTTGTCATCACCGACCATGTCGATGCGCAAGGGCACATGCGCCTTCGCATCGCCGCGATTGACGATTTCAAAGAGGCATCGCGGTGCATCGAGGTCGGACGAGCGCGAGGCGCTGACAAACGCCACATTCGGCCTTTCGCGCCCGAAGGCCCACCATTGCACCTTGCCGCCTTTGGGCGCTTCGATCGGCGCGTGATCGGTCAGCACCAGGACGCGCCCGACTGTGCCGCCCAGTTCGCTCGCCAAGGCGACCGCCCGGTCGATGTCCGCCCGCGGGGCGGCGCATCGCCACTGTTCGAGCAACCGGTCCATCGCCGCACGATCCGACACCGCATCGCCGAGCATCTGCGGTTCGGCTCCCGCCAGTACGAACCGCACGTTGTACCGGCCCCGGTCGTATTCATCGTGAATCGCGTCGATCGCCTCCTCGCGCGCCGTCGCCTTCTTCGTCCCCGCCGCCTGCATGGAATATGAATCATCGAGTACGACCACCAGCGGCAATCTCGTCGTGCTGATCATCGCGCGCGGCCCGGTCGCCGCCAGCGTGAGCATCGACAGCGCGAGCAGCTCCAGCAGAAACAGCAGCGGCGTCTGCAAACGCTGCATGCGCATCCCGCCCTCGCGCGCCTGCGTCAGATGCTCCCAGAGCATCAGACTCGACACGGTCTGCCGCCGATACCGATTGCGCAGGTAATAGATCGCCGCCAGCGCCGGCAGCGACGCCAGACCGATCAGCGCCAGTGGAGCCATCAGCGTCGGCATCAGGGCACCCTCATCACCGCCGCCTCGATGAGCGGACTCATATCCCATGTCGCCAGCAGCCGTTCCGCCACGATCGTCACCATCGTCGCGCCGACCTGCGTCGCGGCCCGGCTCCAGTTTTCCTGATGCTGGGCCAGCGCGGCGCGATAGCGTTCCTGCGCGCCGGCGTCGATGAACACTTCGCGCAGTTCGCCCGTCTCGCTGTCGGCGAGCCGGACGCTTCCGCGCTGCGGCGGATCGACGTCCGCCTGCGCCAACACCTGCACGACGAGGAGCACCGACGCCCGCGCCGCGATCGGCGCGAGCACCGCCAGCGGGTCGCTCATGAACAGCAGGTCGCTGATGATGACACGGATCGATTGCGAGCGCCATGACGGCGGGGCCTGTTGCATCGACTCCGCCAGCGAGCCGGCGTGAGTGAAATCGACATGATCCCACAAGGTCGGTGCGTCCGCGCCACGCAATACCGGCGTGCATCCTTCGCCGGCGAGATAGGTCGCATGGGTGTACGAGCTGTTCGTCGCCGCCGCCGTGATCGACGCCGCGGCGCCCAGCGTGCCTTCGGCCTTGCGGCTGTCGGGCAGGTCCATCGAGGCCGACCCGTCGATAAGCAGGTCCACGTGCGGCGTGACCTCCTCGCGGTAGAGCTTGATGTTGAGCCGATCGCTGCGGGCGTAGGCGGACCAGTCGATGCGGCGAAGATCGTCGCCCGGTTGATACTCGCGATGTTCCTTGAATTCGAGACTCGAACCGGCGTGTTGTCCGACCTGCGCCCCAGTGAGGCCCATCGGCACGCGCCGTGGCATCGACAGGGCGTAGCGCGCCCCCGCCGTCTCTCCCGCGATCAGAGATTGCCGCAACGCCTCACGCATGAATCAGCTCACCGCCTGCGTCGGCGCCGCCGCCTCGGCGACCGGGGCCGCCGTCTCCAGCGGCTTGAACGCGGCGAAGCTCGAGAGGATGAACCGGAGGTTGAGCACGAACGACACGCCCAGCCAGATCGACGCCGTGACCTGCGCTTCGTAAAGGTGACGATCCTGAAACACCATGAACGGCACGGTGATGAACCAACCCACGGGCAGGCGCTCCCACGGCCGATCCGCCGCCAACAGCGCGACGATGAACGGCACCATCGTGCCGATCGCCATGATGATCAGCGCCAATGCGTAGGTATTGCTGGGCGTAATGAACCGGCGCAGGAGCCAGTGTCGGATGAACAGCGCCGTCAGCGCGTACGCTCCGAAATATCCGACGAGCGGCATCATCGCGCTGATGACGTCGACGAAGTCGGATCGATGCGAGAATGATGAGAACTGGATGCTCCACCACCAGGCCGCCCCGAACGTCGCCGCCGACATGAGGAGGATCCATACGATTCCCCCCGCCGCGCCACTATAGAGCACGAACGCGCCCAAACGCAGCAGACCGAATCGGGGAATCATGCTTTGAATGCGGGGTCCGATCTGATCGCGCTCGCTGACGCAGACAAGGATCGCCGCGCACGCCACGACCGAGGCGATGCACAGCCAGAACACCACCGGTTCCAGATCGCCCACCGCATAGCTCCAGCCGAAGCAGAACAGGCCCATGATGAGCCAGACGCTCATCAGATACAGCCGAACGGACAGCGCCCGATTGGATGTGGGCGGGCTGACCATGGCGACCGCGAGCGTGAAGAGCAGACCTGTCGACGCCAGAAGGCACAGTACGATAGTCACAATCGGCGCCCAGAAGTCCCAGGCGCCGCCGCCGGTTCGGCCGCCGAACATGATGTAGGTGGAGGTGATGCCGATCGTGAATCCGTACGTGATAATCAATGCCGCCAGGCCCGACAGCGCCATCAGCGACTTGAGCACGCGATTCGCCGGGATACAAGCCAGAAACAGCGAGAACATCACGCATGTCGCGACCACGACGAAATCGATCGCCAACAGCAGGAAAATCGTCGGCAGGTCGATCCCGCGCAAGAGGAACGTCAGCGACATGAACGGCATGCAGGCCGAGTAGATGAGCACCGTGATGATCAGCGCGGACAGAAATTTGCCCCAGATGATCGATCGCGGGCGGATCGTGGTGACGTACAGCAGATCGACATGCGTGTCGGACCGCTCGGCGTTGAGCCGCAGCGAGGCGTACGCGGGGATGAACAGGAGGCAGGTCCCGAGCAGGATCGCCATGAGCGTGATGAACACATCGCGCCCGCCGGTGAAGTCCGACGCGTCCATGTCCTCCATGAGCAGGAACAGGCCGATCGTGACCATCTGCACGATCAGGAACAGCATCAGAACTGATGCGACGAACCGCCCCGCCACCGCCTGCCGCAGCTCCTTGACGACGATCGGGTTCATCCGGTCGTCGAGCTTCGTCATCACCGTGTTGAACGCGCTCACTGGACTTCTCCGCTGGTGATGGTCATGAACAGTTCCTCAAGGTCCGCCTGACGCTGGCGGAATTCGGCGATTCGGAAGTTGCGGCGGAGCAGCTCGGCGAGCAGGTCGCAGCAGGTTTCCTCGTCGCCGAGCACGTCAGCTTCGACGCTCGGCCCGGCGAGTCGGGCGGCGTTGACATTGGGCATCTCCAGCAGCGCCTTGCAGAGCACTTGCGGGTCGCCGAAGGGACGGATGATCATCGTCCGGTGCGGCGCGGCGCCTTCGCCGTGTTCGATCGTCGCGAGCGTGCCGGCGCGAAGGATGCGGCCCTTTTCGATGATCACCGCGCCGTCGCAGATTTCAGCCAGCTCCGTGAGGATGTGCGAGCTGATGAGGATCGCCTTGCCCTGCTTGGAGAGTATCTTCAAAAGCTCGCGCAGCTCGACGCGCGCCCGCGGGTCCAGCCCCGCGGCGGGTTCGTCCATGATCAAAAGCGGCGGATCATGCACCAGCGCCCGCGCCAGCGATACGCGCTGCTTCATGCCTTTGCTCAGCGCATTGAGCATCTTGTGACGGATGCCCATCAGGTTCGTGAACTCCTCGACGCTTTCGACGACCTGCTGGCGCTTGGGCGAGTGAATGCCGTAGGCCCGGGCGAAGAAGTCGATGTATTCATGCACGGAGATGTCGCGGTGCACGGGCAGCGCGTCGGGCATGTACCCGATCATGCGTCGGGCGTGCTCGGGGCGCTCCACGACGCTGTGCCCGTTGATCGTCGCGTCGCCGGCGGTCGGTTCGTCAAGCGTGGCGAGGATGCGCATCGTGGTGGTCTTGCCCGCGCCGTTGGGTCCGACGAAGCCGAAGATCTGGCCCGACTCGAAGCTGAAGCTGATGTCATCGACGGCCTTGGTCGTGCCGAAGTATCGCTGAAGATGGGTCACTTCGACTTTCATCGTGGTGCGAGCTCCGTGATGCCGTAGACAAGACTGGTTGAAGGACGCACGGCCGCGCCTTCGAGGCCGGGTTCCAGGAAAATCGCGTTGTCGAGCACCGCCAGGTATTCGCCCTGTCCCAACATCGGCACGGTTTCGTTCTCGCCGTTGTATAGAATTTCCGAATCGAGCCAGTTGGATCCGAAGATCATGCGGCGGCTCTCGGGCGTCGAGGCGATCTTCATCTTCGACGGCTCGAGGTTCATCTTCGCCCCCGCGGCGACATGCTCGGCGGCGTACGCCTTGCCGTCGGTGTGCACGTAGTAGAACCGGCGGAGATCGGCGGTGAACCCGTTGGTGGCGGTCAGCGTGCCGTCGGGCTCGACGGCGACGGCGATGCGCTGACGTTCCAAATGCGGCTTGCGGAGGCGGAAATGAGCCGGGACGCGCGATGTGACCCATCCGCTTTCAAGATGCTGATCCGTCGTCCAGTCGATGCCGCGAAGCTGGCCGCCTTCGTTGTAGTTGGCGCTGCGTATCTGCGGGATCAGTTCGGTATCGTAGCTGAAATGCAGGCCGTCGCCGGGCGCGATCGGGGCGTAGAACGCGGTCCATCCGATCGTCGCCGCACGGTGCGTCCGCTGATCGAGAATGGTGATCGTCTGAGCGCGGCGGTGCGGCGTCCAGCCCTCGGCGAGGAAGTTGTAAGTGAACACCGCGGCGCAGGCCACGAATGAAATCGCCGGCACGGTCCACAGCAGCCATATCCGCCGTTTCATCCTGCTCAGCACCACGAGATTGACCGGCCCAATAAGCACGGCGAACAGCAGCATCAACACGAAGAGCCCGCGCACCGGCACGCCGATGTTTTCAATGACGGGCATCGCCTTGTTGGCGTCGCTGACGGTCATGACGCCCGCGTAGGGCGCAGCGGAAGCGCTGGCGATCTGTGTGACGGCGGACCACTGACTGATGTTCCACTTGCCGGGATTGTCTCCGGCAATGACCTGCACAACGCCGAAGCCGAGGAAGTAGCGCGTATTGCCGGCATTGAGCCGCACCGGCGTGCTCCGCCAATCGGCCGGCGGGGTGTAGTCGCCGACGACGATCAGCGATCCGCCCACTTCGACATAGTTTTGCAGCGCGTTGAAGGCCGGCTGCGTGAGCTTGCTCATCTCCGGCGCCGTGACCATCACCGCATCGAACCGCGAGTACGCCAGCCATTGATCGCCCCATGCACTCGTCGGCACATCGCTGCGGATGAATTCGCGCGTTGATCCGCTGTGTCGGCCGTAGCCGCTGTATCCGCTCGCAGGCGCCGGATAGGCGGCGTCGTAGCTGCGCTCAAGGTCGGTCTGGTTCATGGTGTTGGAGATGAAGAACTCCATCGTGACCGGCGACCCGCCGCCGCCGTATCCGCCGTACCCGTAGATGCCCGCGTAGCTGGCGGAGTCCATATGACTGAACCCGCCGCCGTGCAGCGTCTTGCGGCTGACGCGGCCGTCGATCGTCACGCCCACGCTGTTGCCCGTGATCGCCAGCGGCGGCTGGAGCAGACTCACATGCACCGTCGCGCCCGCAGCGACCGTCACCGTGCGGCTCATGCGGTAAAGGCCCGCGTTGTACCCCTGCTCGCGCGGTGCGAACAGCGTCACCTCATGCGACGACTTGGCGGAGTGGTTCACCACCGTGAACGCATATTCGGCGTAGCTGTGCTCGGTGTCGCCGGCGGGATAGGACTGCTGCGTGATCTCCAGATCATCGAATGTTTCCGCGTTCGCGCTTCGCGCGATCAGAGACATCAAGAGACACGCCCCGGCGAGAACCCGCCGGCGCCTGATGGACCATCGTGATTGGATCATGTGGATTGCGCCGCTCCGGAAATCTGCATGTCGGCGGGAAGATTCAGCCCGGTTTCGTCCATCTGTTCGAGCAGGCCGGCGATCACGTCGCGCGTTCCGACCTTGTCGAAGCGGGCTTTGTAGTTGAGGATCATGCGGTGATTGAGGACCGCGGCGGCGATGGCCCGCACATCCTCGAACCCGACCGTCGGACGCCCGGCAAGCAGGGCGTACCCGCGCGATGCCTCTGCCATCGCAATCGCCGCACGTGGCGACGCGCCGTACGACACATATTGCGTCACCTGATCCGTCGCCTCCGCGTTGCCCGGATGCGTCGCCGACACAAGCCGGGCGATGTAACGCGCGACCGGCTTGGGCAAGAAGATGCGGTCCATCACGGCGAAAAGAGTGTGGAGATCTTGATCGCTCATGGCCCATTCCGCCTTGGGCGTCTCGCCCCGGCGGCGCGTGCCGATGATCTTCTCGAGCACTTCCGCGTTCACGTCGCCGACGTGCAGCTTGAAGAGGAAGCGATCGAGCTGCGCTTCGGGCAGCGGATACGTCCCTTCCAGTTCGATGGGGTTCTGCGAAGCAAGCACGAAGAACGGGTCGGGCAGCTTGCGGGTGACGCCCATGAGCGTGACGCTGCGCTCCTGCATCGCTTCGAGCATCGCCGACTGCGTCTTGGGCGAAGCGCGGTTGATTTCGTCGGCGAGCAGGAGGTTGGTGAACACCGGACCGGGCTGGAAGACCATCTGGCGCTGACCCTGCGCGTCTTCCTGGAGGATGTGATTGCCGAGGATGTCGCCGGGCATGAGGTCGGGCGTGAACTGCACGCTGCCGAACTGAAGATGCATCAGTTCGCCCAGCGCTTTGACCAGCGCGGTCTTGCCCACGCCCGGCAGACCTTCGAGCAGAATGTGCCCCCGTGCCAGGATGCCGACGAGCACCATGCGATGCACATCGGCGCGGCCCAGAAGTATGCGATCCAGTTGTTCGAGCAGTTTGCCGGTGACCTGAGACGCGGGCTCGAGTTCGGCGGGTTGGAGAAGCGTCGCCTGATTCATGGACGAATTACTCACGCTGAAAGTACGCCTGCACCGCCGCGCGATGCTTGGGCAGAACGGTTTGCTTCACAGCCGAGCCCCCGCCGGCGTCGGTTCCCGACAGGGCGCCCGACGCGGTGACCGGTTTGGCATCCACAAGCTGCGGCGCGCCCAGACTCACGCCGACCATCTGGCTCTTCTTGAGTGCGTCCATGTCCGCTTCAGGCAATTCCTGCTGCGTGAACTTGGCGCCGGACTCGCTGGCCGGGTCTTTCCATGTGAGCGGCGCATCGCCGCGCCCGCGGCTGATCCCGCCCTGCCCCGGCATGCCCCACGCGCTCATCATCGACGACATCGACGAACTGCCCGCGTTCTCCGCCAAGAACGCCGCCAATCCCTTCGAATCGCATTGGCCCGCCTCTCCCATCTTGCTGAGCATCTTCGGGTCCACCAGCTTGACCTTCACCAGCCGGCCCATCCGATTCGAAAGCCCCAGCTTGCCGTTCTGGCACGCGCCCGCGGAGGCGAGCAGTTGCTTGAGCTCCTCCGGCGTAAGCTGCCGCGGCGGAGGAAGCAGCGCATAATCGTCTTCCGTCAAATGCAGGTCGCGCATCGCCGAGTCGATGAGCCCAAGCGTCTCGTCATTGAGCGTCGGCAACTGGTTCGCCTCAAGTTGATGCGACTCGAGCTTGGCTTCGAGAATCTGCATCTCGTCGTCTTCGAGCCAGTCGTCAGCCAGCAGGCGCCAGATCAACTCGATCGCCTGCGAATCGACGATGCCCACGTGCCGACTGAACCCGCCGGCATTGGACATCTGCTTCGCCGCCTCGCCCATGGCGGCTTTCATCATGGCCGGATCGACCTGGCTTAAGGCCGCGCCGATCTGATTCGCCGACGGCAGTTTCCCGCCGAGCAGCTTCTTGACGTCCGCCAGTTGTTCGTCGCTGACGACGCCCGCCGCCTTCGCCTGCTCGGCGATCTGCGGAAGCTGATCGGTCAGCGACTCGACCGCCGGGGCCAGCCCTTCGGGATCGATCAGTCCTTCGCCGCCCTTGAGGGCCGCTTCGTCGATCTGCCGCGTGGCGAGCTGCCACATGAGCTTCGCCCCCGCGCGCTCGGCCATCGTCGTGTGCTCCGCCTCGAATTGCACGCGCATCAGCGCCAGATGCACCTTGAGCACCGTCGCCGGGTCGATGCCTTCGCGGAGGTAAATCTGCCGATACTTCTTGCCGTTGGCCGCCGCCTGCATCAGTTCCTGAAGCTGCTTGAGCTCCTCGCTGGTGAGCCGCTGGGCCTGGTCATTGGGGATCAGCGCGAACTGATCTTCCTTGAGTCCCATGTCCTTGAGCGCCTGCTCCAGCGTCTGAAGCTGCTCGTCGGAGATCGGCCCAAGCTCCGACTTGGCCATCTCCATGTCCGCAAGTTCCTTCTTGAGCTTCTCGCGCTCCGCCTTGTCGATCTTGTTGTCCGTCAGCGCATCGCGGATTTCCTTGAGCCGGTTCTCATCGACCTCGCTCATGTGTTTGGGCGAGAGGCCGAGCTTTTCCATGGCGTCGCGAATCTTGTCGAGTGTGGCCTGATCGAGCTTGTCGCTCAGGAACACCTGCTTCATCTGCTTCGCCTCGTCGGGCGTCATCTTGCTCGGGTCGGCCTTTTCCTTGTTAAGCGCTTCCTTGAACTGCTGATTCTGGTCGGCAAGCTGCTTGAGTGTCTGACTCAGCTCCGACATCGCCGCGGCGGCGAGCTGCGCATCGAGCATCGGCTGAGGCGACTGCTGATCCGCCGCCACCGCTTCCGCCAGCGCCTGCGCCTGCGCCATCTTCTGCGTCTGCGCCACGCCCTGCTCCGCCGCCTGCTGTGCGGCCTTCTCGAGCGTGTCCTTCAGATGATCGAGCGATTCCCATGTCTTGACCGGATCGTCCGCCGACGCCTCCGCCTTGACCTGTTCGAGCTTCTCGGTCAGCTCGTCGGCCCGCTTCTCGTCGATGACTTTCTCTTCCTTGAGCGTGTCGATCTGCTCGGCGATCTTGTCGGCCTGGTCGCCGATGTCCAGCGGACGCGGCGCGTGAATCGTCATCAGTCGCTGCGGCACCGCGAAGCTCACCGCCGCGAACGCCATCGCACACCAAAGCAATGTCCACGCCCTGCCGCTCCGCCACTCAACCCGCGGCCCGCGCACCTGCGGCGTCCGCGCCCCCCATTCCCCCAGCGGCGTCTCGTTGGCCGCCATGATCAATCCGCCCGCACGCCCGTGACGATCCAATAGCGCCCGCACGCTCGCCGCCTCCGGCACGCGCCGCCGCGCCATCGCCATCGCCCCGATCAAGACCGGCACCAACCCCGCGAAGCCCCACAACATGGGCTCCCGCGCCACGCCGACCGCCGCCCGCGACACGAGCACGACCGTGCCCAGCAGCAGCAACCACGCCGCCATGCCCGCAAGGGCGAAACGCATGCTCATCACACGCATGACGTGTCCGCGAAACTGCGAAATCCCGACCTGGCTCTGATCCACGGCGAACGCCTCCCGCAAGGGCTCGACACATTATCCGCCATCCGAACCAAAACATCCAGCCGTCTGACCATATTCGCCAATCGTCCCCTTCGAATTGTCACTATTGAAAAGACGTTCGAGGATGCGATGCGGTTCTGTGCGATCGCAAATATTCTTATCGCTTGATCTCGATGGAGATGTCTGAACCCGCTTCATACTCTTTGCCCGCCGGATTGGTACGCACACCCCCATTGTCCACGCCGTCTTCGCCGACACTGTAGACGACGTAGCCGTTGGCCGTCGTCTTGTAGATGAGCGGCTTGCCGGTGAACGGATCCATCAGCGCCTGCGGTAAAAATTCCGGCGTCAATTCATCCAGCACCATCGGCAGCTTGCCATGACAAAGGCGATATCGCTCGATCGCAATGACCACGCGCGCAACACGCAGACTCGTGCGGTATCGTTGATCGATCAGAAACGAACGCGCGAGCCCGGGAACAATCAGTCGCGTCAACACCGCCGGGTACGCCCCCAATTCATTGGCTCGCCGCTCCACCGCCTCCATCGCGGCTGTGCGCCGTTCCTCCGGCTCCTGCGCCGCCGCCTTGTAATCCTCCATGATCTGAAGGTACGTCAGATGATCGAGGTGAATCATGCCGCTGGCGACATGGGCCGCGAAGATCGCCCCTTCAAGTCCGCCGCCGGGCGATATACCGGTGGTGCCGATCATCTTGGACGGCGACAATGCGAAGATGTCATTCCCCATCGCCAATTCGCCGGCCATCGCTCGCGCCAGTGGTACTGACAAATCCATCGGTGCGAGCAGATCGTCAAGGCGCACGAGCTGCGCTTTCGTCAGCGTCGCGTTATTCAACAGACGCTCGATATCCCGTATGACGATGCCGACCATCGCGATTCGAACAAGGTGCGCAATCAGCACGGGCTCCGTCTGCAAGGATCGCGCGAGCCCCGCACTCGCTTCAATGCCGTTGATCGCCCCTTCCGCGTCGCCGTCTTCGATACGCGTCAACACATACAGTTCGAGCAGGTTGATTGCGGTGCGAAGCCGCGACAGATCGGCCAACGGCGTCATGAACCCCAGCGACAGATTCACCGGGTAGCGCGACTTTTGGATCCCCCGCGCTGCGACAAGCCGTTGAATCGCCCCGCTATCCGTTTTCAGAAGATCATCCACGGCCTCCCGCACCTCCGGCGGCCATGCCTCGCCCGCCTTCGGCAAACTTGCCTTCCCAATGAGCGGCAGTTTCGCCAGCGTGTCGTCATCGCTGGGTATCCACATGTACGTCAGCGCGTCAAGGATCGCCTCCGCCTGATTCGGCTCGCCCGCGGGAACCCGCTCGTACCACGCATCAAGCTCCGCGGCGTTCGCCGGCTCGCCCCGCGTCCGGATGTCGGAGAGCATGAGATTGACCTGATGCCTGACCGTGGCGACCCATGTCGCGTATGCCGTGATGATGAGCAGGAGTACCGCGACGATCCACGGCCATTTACGCCGGCGTTGATGCGTCTCGCCAGTCGTCGAGGATGTCGCGGGGTCGGTCATGGCGTGCATCATACATACCGGACGGTGAACCGGAACCATCGTGACAGCGTCTGATTGAAAGAGGTATCATGGACCAGAACAATTGACGCCCGCCCCTTCAACCGGGAGCACACGTGAGCACCGCACTACCTTCGATCGACCCGTCCGACGTCGCCCTGCTCAAACAAGCCCATGACGGCTGCCAACGTCTCACCGCCGAGATCGGCAAAGTCATCGTCGGACAGGACGCCATCGTGCGCCAGCTTCTTTCCGCGGTGTTTTGCGAAGGGCACGTGCTCATCATCGGCGTGCCGGGGCTGGCCAAAACCCTGCTTGTCAAAACGCTCGCCGAGGCCCTCGGCTGGACGTTCAAGCGCATTCAGTTCACACCCGACCTGATGCCCGCCGACATCATCGGCATGGAACTGCTTCAAGAAGATCCGACCGGCGGGCGGCATTGGCAATTCATGCACGGGCCCGTCTTCGCCAACCTCGTCCTCGCCGACGAAATCAACCGCACGCCGCCCAAGACGCAGTCCGCCCTGCTCGAAGCGATGCAGGAGTACAACGTGACATCGATGGGCAAAAGTTACCCGCTCGCCCGGCCGTTCATCGTCGTCGCCACGCAGAACCCCATCGAGCAGGAAGGCACCTATCCGCTGCCCGAAGCGCAGCTCGATCGGTTCATGCTCAGTTTGTGGATCGATTACCCGTCGCGCACGGAAGAGGAGGACATCGTCGCTCAGACGACTTCGCCGCGCGACGTGTCGATCGAGCGTGTGTTCACGCAGGAGCAGATGATGGCGCTGCAGCAACTCGTGCGGCGGATGCCGGTGGGCAAGCATGTAGTCAAGTACGCCGTGGCGATCGCGCGGGCGACCCGGCCGGACGATGCGGAGGCGGGCGACTATGTGAAGCGGTACGTCGAATGGGGGGCGGGGCCGCGGGCGGGGCAGAACCTGGTGCTGGCGGGCAAGGCGCTGGCGGCGCTCGACGGTCGGCCGGCGGTGACGAGCGAGCACATCCGTCAGGCCGCCGAGTCGGTGCTGCGTCATCGCGTGTTGCCCAACTACAACGCCGCCGGCGAAGGCATCCGCTCGCAGCAGATCATCCGCCACGTGCTCACCGAAGTGCGCGAGCCGGCGTACGCCTGATTCGCCCGGCGGCGCGATGCGATCATGAACGAACTGACCCACAAATATCTCCGCCCCGCTGATCTGCGCCGCCTGCGCTATGTGCGCTTCGCCGCGCGCCGCCCCATCGAAGGCCGCTACGCCGGGCGACACGCCTCGCCGCAGCGCGGACAGAGCGTCGAGTTCAACGACTACCGACCCTACATGCCCGGTGACGAACTGACCGCGATCGACTGGAAAGTCTACGGCCGATCCGATCGCCTCGTCGTCAAACGCTTCGAGCATCAGACCGACCTGAGCGTGCATCTGCTCGTCGATGCCTCCGCATCGATGGCCTACCGAGGCGACGGCCCGACCAGGACGCTCAGCAAGTATGACCAGGCCGCTCACCTCGCCGCCGCCATCGCCTTCCTCCTCACCCGTCAGCAGGACAAGGTCGCCTTCGGCATCGCGCGTCACGGCCTGCGTCATTATCACCCGCCCGCCGGGGCGCTGACGCATGTCATGAACATCCTCACTGCCTTGGAAAAGACCCAGCTCGGCGAGCGGGCCGACCTGCCGGACGCCATCGCGCGCGTGACCGCCCTCTCGCCCCGCCGCGGGCTGCTCGTCGTGTTCAGCGATCTGCTGGATGATCGTGACGAATCATTGCGGGCGCTGTCCGCCTTCACAGCGCGCGGCGGCGAAGTCATCGTGTTTCACGTGCTCCATCCCGACGAGCTGTCGCTCCCGGACGACAACGCCGCCATCTTCATCGACGCCGAAACCGATCAGCGTCTCACGCTCAATCTCGATGATCTCCGCGACGCCTATCAGCAGCGCATGCGGGCGTTTCTCGATGCGTGGTCCGCCGCCTTGATTGGTCGCGGCATCGACTACAACCTTGTCAGCACCGCCGCCGACTATCACGCCGCGCTCGAGCAATACCTTTTCAAGCGAGCCGCCCGTACATGAGGATGCTCGCCGTCATTTCGCTGACTTCACCGCTGATGCTGCTGGGCGTCAGCGCGGCGGCGCTGCCGCTCATTGCGCATCTACTGAATCGCCGGGCGCGGCGGCGCATCGTGTTTCCGACGCTGGTGCTCCTCCGCGACGCCGCCGCCGATCAGTCGAAGCTGTTTCGCATGCGGCGTCCGCTGCTTCTGCTTCTGCGGGCGCTGGCGGTCGCGCTGATCGCGATGGCCTTTGCGCGTCCCGTCTGGCTCGCCGCCGCCGATGCCGACGCGGGCGACGGCGCCTCCGTCGCGCTCATTCTCGACGCCAGCGCCTCCACCGCCCAAATCGCCGCCGGCATCAGCGCCGTCAGCCAGATTCGCGCAGCCGCCCTGCGCGTGCTCAATGATCTGACGCCCGGCCTCGATCGCGCCAATCTCATCATCGCCCGCGCTCGCCCCAAACCCGCCTTCGATGAGCCGATCCTGAACATCGAGGCGCTTCGCGACGATGTGAACAAGCTGACGACGACCACCGAGCGCGCCGACTTCGCCGCCGCCATCGACATGGCCGCCACTTCGCTCGCGGCGCGCACCGGTCCCCGCCGCATCGTCGTGATCAGCGACCTTCAGCACACCAACTGGGCCGATGTCGCCGTCAAAGTGCCCGCGCCGATTACGCTTTCGATCATGGGCGTCGCGCGGGACGACGCGGCCAATATCGGCATGTCGCATCTGACGCTCGTGCCCGCCGAACCGATTGTCAATAGACCGGCTCAGGCCAGCGCCTCGCTGTCGAACTACTCCGCCGCCGCGCGAACGACGCTCTTGCAATGGCGCGTCGATGATCAGCTTGTCGCCTCGACGAAAATCGAGCTTGCCCCATGGGAGCAGCGCGATGTCGTGACCGATCTCATGCTGCTTTCACCGGGGTTTCATCGCATCGCCGCATCCGTCTCGCCGGACGATTTGCCGAGCGATGATTCGGTCGGCCTCGTCGTCGAAGCGGTCGATCGCGTGCCGATCGTCGTCGTCGGCGATGATGATCCGTCGCAGCCGGACGGGAGCAGCTACTACCTGCTCCGTGCCCTGGCGCCGCGCGGCGACGCCACCGATGCGCTGCAGGTGACCCATCTTCGTTCCGACGCCGTGTCCGACGTGACATTGCGCAGCGCTCAAGCCGTGCTCATCGGCGACGTCGGCCCCCTGCCCGAAACGGCGGTCCGGTCGCTGGTGAACTACATCCGTCACGGCGGCGGCGTGCTCCTGTTCGCCGGGCCCGGCCCTGTGGCGGCCAACGTCCAGTCCCTCGCGGCGACCGCCCTGCCCGACGGGCTCACGCCGTTCGCGCCGCTGACGCTGCGCGAGGATGCCCTCGTGCACATCGACGAAGGCAAATGGTCCCGCCCGCCGCTTGATGTCTTTGATGAACTGAGCCAGCTCGCCATCAGCCAGTTGCCCATCACGCACACTTACGCCGCCGGTCCGCTCGCCGCTGACGCCGCCGCCCTGCTCCGCTACGACGATCGCACGCCCGCCCTCGCCGAAATATCCCTCGGCGACGGCCGCTTCATGCTCGCCAATTTTTCGCCTTCGCCGCGCTTCGGCGATCTGGCCCGTCGCGGCGTCTTCGTCGCCTTGATGCAGTCGCTCGTGAATCATCTGCGCCCGAAGCATCTGTCCAATGACACCCGCCTCGCCGGACAACCGCTTTCGATCACAATATCGCATCCGTCCTCGCGCTTTACCGCGCTCGGCCCCGATGATCGCACCGTTCCCATTCAGGTCGTCAGCACCCTCGGTTCCGCCACGCTCACGCTTCCCGACGCATCTCAGACCGGGTTCTACACGATCTTCGACGGCGAGCGGCCGGTGCACTACCTGGCCGTCAATCCCGATCCGCGCGAGAGCGATTTGCGGCAAAGCGACCCGCGGGTGCTGCAGGCGTCACTCAAAGCCGGGGGCGCGGCCGTCGCCGTCAATGGCGCGACCGACGATGTGCCGCTGGAGCTGCGCGGTCGGCCGCTGTGGTACTGGTTCGTCCTCGCGTCGATGGGCGTGTTCGCCGTCGAAATGCTACTCTTGCGGAAGTACAGCCGATGATGCTCGCGCCGCTGGACATCCTCTGGCGCCCCGCGCTGGCTCCCTTGCATGTCGCGGTGGTGGTGCTGGTGCTGGCGGCCCTGGCGGCGTGGATCTACATCCGTGCGGCGCGCCGCATGCCCCTCCGCGCCGCCCTGCTGGGGTTCATGCGCCTGATCGTCATCCTCGTGCTGGGCGCGATTCTCCTGGGCCCCAGCGTCCTCCCCGCCGTCACCACCACGCCGGCCCGCCCGCGCCTGAGCATCCTCCTGGACGTCTCCGGCTCGATGCTCACACAGGATCGCGATCAGCCGCGGACGCGCCTTCGCAACGCCATCGACGACTACCTCAACGCCGACGAATTGACGCGCCTCGGCGATCTGTACGACCTTCGAATCTCCACCTTCGATGAATCGGTGCGGGCGATCACCAAGTCCGCGCTGACGGGCAACGATGCGTCGCTCGACACGGGCAAGCGCACGGACTACGCGCAGGCGCTGACGCAGACGCTCATCGACATGTACGGCGGCGAAGGGGCCGATGCGCTGCTGCTCATCGGCGATGGGCACGATTCGCAGGACGCGCCGATGGAGCCGGCCATCGCGCTGGCGCAGTCCAAGAAGATCGCGATTCATGTCGTGGCGGTCGGCGATGCGACCACGCCGCGCGATCTGGCGCTCGTCGCCCTGCCCGCACAGGAAGTGCTTTTCACAGGCGAACCGGGGCGGATCATCGCAAAAATCTATCAGACGGACATGGATGGCGCGTCGACGGTGCTGCATGTGAACGGGCCCGGTCTGCCGGGCGGCGCGATCGTCAGGAAGATCACGTTCGATGCCAAGGCGTCGATCGCCGTGCCGATTCCGATCATGCCCAAGGAGCCGGGGCTTTACGAGTACAAGCTGCGCGTCGAGCCGGCCGACGGCGAAACGATCACCAGCAACAATGAGCAGAGCGTCTTCGTGCAGGTATCACAGAAGATGGTCAAGGTGCTATTGCTGGAGGGCGAGCCGTTCTGGGATACCAAGTTCCTGGCCCAATCGCTGCGGACCGATCCGCGCGTCGAGCTGACGCAGATCACGCAGGTCTCTCCCGAGCGGCGCGAACAGATTGTCACGCGCGGCGGCGATTCGTCCGTCAAGATGCCGGCCTCGGCGGACGCACTCGCGCCATACGACATCGTCGTGCTGGGTCGAGGGATCGAGCGGCTGATCGACCCGGCGAAAATGAACATGTTCCC
The DNA here is from genome assembly GCA_016125255.1 of Planctomycetota bacterium. Classification (NCBI taxonomy): domain Bacteria; kingdom Pseudomonadati; phylum Planctomycetota; species Planctomycetota bacterium. The sequence goes on from WGMD01000029.1 coordinate 41,271, forward strand.
CGATTACGTTGCGCGCGGCGGGCACATCATCTTCGCGCGCGGCCGGGCGTACGATCCGGTCACGCCGGCGGGGCATGATGCGGAGGCGTCGCTGGGCGTCATCGAGCCGGTGCATTGGGCGCCGGGGCTTTTGCATGATCAACCGCTTTCGCTCACGCCGGCGGGCGCGAGTCATCCGGCGTTCTCGTTCGCGGGCGTGGCGGCGGAGGCGGACAAGGTGGTGCAGGCGTTGCCGAATTTGTCGGTGGTGTTGCGTACGGCGAAGCTCAAGCCGGCGACGATCACGCTGGCGGGCATCGGCAAAGGCGCGAACATGCAGCCGGTCATCGTCACGATGGACTACGGGCGCGGGCGCGTGATGGCGGTGCTGGGCGAGGGGCTGTGGCGATGGAGCTTTCTGCCGCCGGGGTCGGAGCAGTACCGCGGTGTGTTCGATGCGTTCTGGTCCAACAGCGTGCGGTGGCTCGCTTCGGGCGGGGAGATGGAGCCGGGGCAGCAGATCGCGATGAAGCTGGGGCGATCATCGGTGCGCCTCGGCGACACGTTGAGCGTCGATGTGACGACCCGTTTCAATCCGCCGGCGGACTTTGAGCCGAAGGTCACGCTCACCGACCCGGCGGGCAATGCGCAGCATTTGTCGCTCAAGTCGACGGACGGCGTGGCGACGCGCATGACGGCGACGATCGAGCCGCGGGCGGCGGGCGTGTGGTCGGTTCGGCTTGACGCGCCGGCGATGGCGAAGGAGCCGATCGTACGGAAGTTCAACGTGTACGATGTCGATCTGGAGCGGTTACAGAGCGGGGCGCGGCCGGCGGTGATGCGCGATCTGGCGGAGCGGACGGGGGGCATGTTCATCGCGGCGGGCGAGCGGGTCGATCTGGCGGACAAGCTCGAAAGACAGATGGCGGCCAAGCGCGTTCCGCCGCGGGCGGAATATGTGTGGGATGCGCCGTGGCTGCTCGCCACGCTGCTGGTCTGGGCGGGACTAGAATGGATCGTCCGGCGACAGAGCGGCTGGCTCTAGCGGAGTACGGCGATGAAAGCGGCGACGCTCGAATCGGTGCTGCGGAAGACGAACGCGATGGTGCGCGGCCTGGACATGCTGCGCGCGGCGGGGTTGGTCACGGCGGCGCTGATGGGGGCGTTCCTGCTGGCGGTGGCGATTGACGCACTGATGGGACTTGAAAGCTGGGGGCTCATCGGACTCGACGCCCTGCTCATCGCGACGGCGGGTGCGGCGACGGCCTATCTGATGCGAAGCGCGATGCGTCATGGTTACGACCGGCGGCGCATCGCCCGGCTCGTCGAAGAACGGTTGGGCCTGGCTGACAATCGACTCATCAACGCCATCGACATGGACGCCCCCGACGGCGCGACAAGCGAAGCGCTGCGGCGGATGGTGATTGGCGAGGGCGAGGCGGCGGCGCGCGTGGTGAAACCGGGGTGCGTCGTGAATCGCCGGCCGATGAAGCGGGCGATGCTGGCGGCCAACGGGTCGGTGGCGGGGATGCTCGTGCTCATCATGCTCGCGCCGCGCGTGTTTTCGACGGTGTTGCCGCGGCTGATGAATCCGACGGCGGACCTCCCGCCGTTTACGCTCGTTCAGTTCGACGTGGCGACCGGACCGGAGCACATCTACTACGGTCATCCCGCTTCGATCACCGCCAAGCTGGGCGGCCCCCTCGTGCCGGATCAGGCGAGCGTCGTCTTCGTCGACGGCGACAAGCGGACGCGCGCGGCGATGCTGCGGCGGGACAAGAACGTGTTCGTCCTGCCGATCGACCGCGCGACGAATTCGCAGGTCTTTTTCGTCGACACGCCCGAGGGACGGTCAGGGAAATACGAACTGAAAGTGCTGCCCACGCCGATTGTCGAGAAGGCGACCGTCACGCTCGCATATCCGCTTTACACGACATGGCCGACGACGACGCAGGCGCTGGGCGAAGCGGGCATCAAGGCGCTTGTCGGCACGCGCGCGACGCTGACGCTTTGGGCCAATCTCCCCTTGCGGGAAGGATCATTGACGCTGCGGGCGGCGGCGGGCGAGGTGAATCTCACGCTGCTGCCCACGCCGGGCGATCCGACGACCGTCAGCGGATCTTTCGAGATCACGCACGACGGGTCGTACACGATCGCGCTGACCGGGGCGGACGGCGCGCCGGGCGAGGGGACGCTGACGGGCGTGATCAAGGCGGTGCCGGATGCGCCGCCGACGGTGCAGCTCATGGAGCCGGACCTTCGGCTGGTCGCGCCGGTGGGTTGGAAAGTGCCGGTCAAAATCGGGGCTTCGGACGATGTGGCGATCGATCGGGTGATGGTGCAGGCGCGTCTGGGCGATCGGGAGCCGGTGATCGAAGCGATGGCGATCGAGCGTCGCGGACCGACCTATGCGACGGGTGCGTCGTCGCTCGATCTGGACGAGCTGGACGCCGCGGCGGGCGATGTCATTTATGGGTTCGGCACGGCCTTCGACAATTTCCCGCCGACGCCCCACTCGACCGACACGCCGATCTTCGAGATTCACGTCATCAGCAAGGCGGAATACGAAGAGCGCGCCCGGCAGGAAGTGCGGGCGGACGAAGTGCTCAAGGAACTCGAGGGTCTGATGAGCCAGATGCGGCGGATCGAAGCGATGCGCGACACGCTCATCAAGGACATGGAAACGCTCAAGAAGAAGATCGACGCTCAGGGCGGCAAGCCCACGGAGGAGGACAAGAAGCAGCTCGAAGCGATCGGGAATCGGCTCGAGGACTACAAGAAGCAGTCGGAGGAACTTGCGAAAAGGATGGCGGAGCGGGCGAAGCAGGATCCGCTTTACGATTTCGAGAAACCGGTGCAGGAGGAGCTTCGGCAGAGGTCGGAACAGTTGGCGCAGCAGGCGGCGACGACGCCCGATGCGTCGGATCTGGACCGCGCGATCCGGCAGCTCAAGCAGCATCGACAAATGGAGGATGCGCAGCGCGAGCAGCACGAGCGGACGGCGGCGGAGATGGAGAAGCTGCGGCTGGCGGATGCGATGATGGGGCAGTCGGAGCGGATCATGTCGATCGCCGAGCGTCAGCGGGAACTGGCGGAGAAGCTCGCGGCGTTCAGCGAGACGGACGAGCCCACGCCGGCGCAGCAGCTTCGCATGTACGAACTGAGCGAGGATCAGCGGGCGCTGCGGCAGGAACTGACCGATGCGGTCGACAAGCTGGAGGCGGCGGCGAAGGCGTCGGTGACGAAACTGCCGAAGATGTCCGACAGCGCGATCGACATCGTGATGACGATCCGCGATCTGGACATCGCCGGCGATCAGAAGAATGCGGAGGAACATGCGGCGTTCGGACAGGGATTCGTCGCGTCGCTGGCGGCGGACAGCGCGGCGAAAAAGCTCGAATCGCTCCTGTCCGATTGCAAGAGCATGAGCCAGTGTCAGAGTGACGATCTGGACGGGGCGCTGAACATGTCGCGCTCGGCGCTGGGTCAGTGCCTCAGTCAGATGGCGCGGGCGCGGCAGGGACGCAGCAGCGGCAAGGGCTCCGGCTCCGGCGCGAATGGGCAAGGGGGCACGACGGCCGGGAGCAGCGCGTCGACGACCGGCGGCAATGGCGAACCGCGGCTCGTCGGTCCGTACACGAACCCCAATTCGACCCGGCCGGGCGCGAAGAAACTCAACGACACGCGCAGCTTCAACGAGGTCGGCCGATCGACGACGACGCAGGCGGCGGGCGAAGGCCCCGAGAAATTCGACCCGGACGCGCGTACGCTTGAGAGGACGACGAACGCGGCGACATCGGGCGTGCCCGCCCCCTATCGCCAACTGGCCGAGGACTACTTCCGTCGACTCGCGGAGGATCATCCATGAAGCGATCGCTTCTGAGCTTGGCCGCCCTGCTGTGCGTTCTGACGGCGGCGCTGGCGGCGGAGAACGACGGACACGAGGATCGACCGGGTGTCGTGCGATGCGCGAATCTGATCTACGGCGACAACAAGTCGTCCGTGTGCTTCTCAGACCATTTCCTGGCGGACGTACAGCAACGGACGAACATCTGGACGGCGCAGCATTTTGACATGGTGCGCATGGAGAGCGAGGATTTATTTGCGCATCCGTTCGCGGTCATGAGCGGCAATGGCGAGTTCACCTTCACCGAAGCACAGCGCAAATCGCTCAAGCAGTATCTTGCCGGCGGCGGATTCCTGCTGGCGTCCGCCGGATGCAGCGCCCCGGAATGGAACGAAAGCTTCCGCCGCGAGATCGGCGAAGTCTTCCCCGATCTGAAGCTCGAGCCCATCCCCTTCAAGCATCCGATCTTTCATACCGTCTACGACATCAATGAACTGCCGACCAAGTCGCGGTCCGTGCAGGCGACGCTCTACGGTCTGACGATCAACGGGCGGATCGCCGTCGTATTCAGCCCCGAAGGACTCAACGATACGGCCAACGCCGGGGGCAACTGCTGCTGCTGCGGGGGCAACGAGGTGAAAGTCGCCCGGCAGGTCAACGTCAATCTGCTCGTTTACGCGGTCAGTCACTGACCGGCCGCCGAAGTTTGGCATTTTGAGGCCGAAAAAAAGTCAAAAAATATTTTCGCGGCCCTGTACAAAGCGCCCCCGCGATGGTCATAGGCCCATTGAGAGGCATTTCCATGGGCATGAGCCGACAGGACGTCGTTCGCATCGGTTTGCGTGAGCAGGATCGCCTGCTGGCCTATATTCACGCCATCGTCAACGACGATCACGCCGCGGAGGACGTGTTTCAGGAGACTTTCGCCGCCGCGATCGAACAGTGCATCGCCATCGCCGATGAGCACCATCTGGTCCGCTGGCTTCGCGTGACCGCCCGCAACAAATCCAAAGAAGCCATCCGCAAACTCGTGCGTCAGCCCCGCCGCCTCGATGACGATGTGATCGACCGGCTCGAAGGCCATTTCGATGAGCTTCCGGCCAACGGAAGCACGGACACGATGGACGCCCTGCGTCAGTGCATGGATCAGCTCGCGCCGAACATCCGCCGGCTCGTCGAGCTGCGCTATCAGGACGACCTGTCGGGCCAGAAGCTCGCGGACGTCGTCGGCCAAAAGCTCAATACGGTGTACGTCACCCTCAGCCGCGCCCATCGCACGCTGGCCAACTGCGTGCGGCTGCGCCTGGCGGACATGGAGAAGCGCCATGTCTGAACAGCTCTACGAACTTTGCCTGCGCTATCGCGACGGTCTGCTCGATGACGCCGACCATGCGGCGCTGCAAGACCTCCTCCGCGAAGGCGACGAGGCGCGGCGGGCGTTCGTCGAAATGCTTTATCAGATGCGCGTGATGAAGCGGATGCACGCGGTCAAGGCCAGGACGGCGACCGTGCCGGCGCGTCGGCTGATGGTCTATCCGCGGCGGCGGGCGACGTGGTTCGGGATCGCGGCGGCGATCGTGCTCATGGCGGCGCTGGCGGTGATGTATCGCCCGCTGGGCGACGCAACGAAGACGGATTTGACGCGCGTGCGCTCCGTGGCGGTTCTGACGCAGATGCACGACACGGCTTGGGGACAGGGGTCGATCGTCAACGCCGACAGCCAGCAGGGCGACCAGATTTCGACGGGCCTGATGCGTCTCGAATCGGGCTCCACGCAGGTGCTCTTCAACAGCGGTGCGGTCGTGGACCTGTGCGCGCCGTGCAATATGCGCATGACCGATCAGAACCGGGCGAGTCTCGAATCCGGTTGGCTCAGCGCGTATGTGCCCGAGCAGGCGCGCGGGTTCACCATCGACCTGCCCGGCGACTGGTCCGTCCGCGATCTGGGTACGCAATTCGACGTTGTGCGGACCGCCGACGGGAACGTGTACGGCTACGTGCGGCAGGGCCTCGTCGAAGTGCGGCACGAAGACAAGTACGCCACATGGGTCAAGGCCGGCGACGGATGGAGCATCACCGGCGGCGACACGCTGGGGAAATTGGATGTGGACGATGCGCGGACCTGGACGCTCGTCCGCACGGGCCGGGCGATGCCGACGACGCCGGTGCGCGTGGGATTGAGCGTCTGGTACCGGTTCGATTTGAATTCAGCCGACGACTATGCCGTGAACCTGATCGGTCCCAGGTACGCCGGTGACGCGGCCTTCGAAAACGCCCGGATGACGGAGGTCGACGGCATGCGGGGGCTGCGCATCGCCAGCGGGGCGGATCTGGTGGCGCTTCCGATTCGCGACAGCTACAAGGCCTGCACATTCGCCGTGCGCGTCCGGCTCGATGCCCTCGGCCCCGACTTCAACGGGCTGCTCATGAGCGACAGCGGCGGGTCCCGCGTGCACTGGCAGATTGAACGCAATGGCGACCTGGTTTTCGATCTCGCCGGCGATCATCGCTACGCCTTCCCCGACGCCGTCACCGCCGATCAGCTTCACAAGTGGATGCACCTGGCGATGACGTACGACACGGAGCACGGACTCATGCGCGCCTACCGCGACGGCCAACTGATCGGCGAGCAACCGATCGCGCACGCGGTGCGTGTCCAGCCCGGCGCGGCGCACATCGGCGGATGGCTGCCGGAGTCGAGCCAGCCGCCGGCCCAGCGCGCGCTGCTTGGCGCGATCGCCGAGCTGGCGATCTACAACCGCGCTCTGAGCCATGAAGAAATTCAGAAAATCGCGGCACCGGCGCCGCGTCCGACGCCGGCGAAACCGGCAAATCCAGAATGAGTCTCACCGAGAGCGAGGCCCGAAATGAGAACCCCGAATGGAGAATCAGTCATGCGTATCACCCGACAAATCACGACCCTGTCCGCCCTGCTGCTGACCGCCCTGACCGCCGCCGCGAATGCGGATGTCATCACCGACATCGGCTCCATCTCGCTGCGCTTAAAAGCCGGCGACCTGGCGCTGAGCGACGGCGCGTCCGTGTCGGCATGGGGCTCGCTCACCCAAGGCAGCGCCGCCAAGCAGCCGATCTTCGTCGCCTCCGATTCGCAGTTCAACGGCCAATCCGTCGTGGACTTCGACGGCGCCAACGGACAGGCCAACGGCGACTATCTCGCCGCCGCCGGCGCCAACGTCTCCGCAAGAACGATCTTCGTCGTCACCAACGCTGAAACCGGCGGGTCGCTCAAGGGCGTCGTATCCAATGGCAATGATCAGTTGGACATCCGCCTCAACGACACCAGCTTTTACCGTTCACCCGGTCATGGCCAGGACGGCAACGATTTCTCCGGCGCCGGCGGCACCGGTACCTTTGCCATCAACGGTCACATCGGCGACCCCTACGTCGTCAACACGCCGCACATCGTCACCTCCGTCGCCGCCGCAAACCAGAACTATGCCACGTTCGCCTTGGGCAATGGAAAGGACGCGGATTCCCCGTACAACGGCCGCTTCTTCGACGGCCAGATCGCCGAGGTCATCATCTTCAATCGCGTCCTGACCGCCGACGAGAACTACACCGTCCTCGACTACCTGCGCAGCACCTACGCCGTCAACGCCGGTCACTTCCGCTCCGGCCTCATCGGCGGCGACTCGACCGACCCCGAGAACAACGGGGCCGCCGATGCGAACGTCAATTACAACGCCACCTTCTTCTCCAACAACAAGCCCGGCTTCGGCGCCCCCGAGCAGTCGTTCAACGTCTTCGACAATCGCACCGGGCCGACGAGTGACAAATGGTGCTGCGATGGCGTAAGCACGCCCAGCGAGGGCTTCCTGTTCGTCGGCGCGACCTTCGCCTCCGGCGGCAAGCTCGACAAATTCACCGTCACCTCCAGCAATGACACCCCCGCCCGCGATCCGATCCACTGGCTCATTCAGGGCTCCAACGACGGCACGAACTGGACGACCGTTTTCGAACAGAACGCCGCGACGACGATGTGGACCGGCCGAAGCCAGACCATCGAGTTCGACGCCGGCATCGACTACGCCGTGACCGACTACTTCATCAGCTACCGCTACGTCGCGCTGGCGACCGGCGGAACCCAGCACGCGCTGGGCGAACTGGAGTTCTTCCTGATCCCGACGCCCGGGGCGCTGCCGGCGGGGTTGGTGTTGCTGGTGCTGATCGTGGCGCTGCGATTCCGCGGCGTGCGTCGCGCCGCTTCGGTGACCGCCGCGATGGGCCTCGCCTTCGTCGCTTCGTCCTCGACCTTCGCCGCGCCGACGAATCTGATCGTCAACGGTGAATTCGAGACGCCCAACGTCGGCGCATCGTTCAGTCAGGTCAATGCCGCCACCGTGCCGGGCTGGAGTACCGACGCCAATGACAACAAGCTGGAAATCTGGGCGCAAGGATTCACGAGTTCACCCACCAACGGCACCGACGGCAATCCGACCGGCCAACACCTGGAGCTCAACTCCTCGCAGGCCAACGTCGACAACTGGCAGATCGTGACCAACGCCAACGATGTCCGCGGCGATCTGGCCTTCGACTTCTGGCAGCGCACCGCCGGCGACCCGGTGACCTACACCGTGACCGGCTCCAGTTCCGGCGTCATCGCCACCGGAACGACAAGCGGCGGGTCCACCTCCGTCTGGACCCGTGTTCAGGTCGCTGCGCTTCAAATCGATCCGGGTGAAACCATTAAAGTCGCGCTGAAAACTTCCGGACAGGCCCACGTCGATCAAGTCACCTATGGCGTCCACCGCGCCGTGCCTACCAACGCCTCCGGCACGGATGTGCTCATCGACGAACTGTTCAACGGTTCCTCCCTGCCGACTTCGACCGGCGTCTCGCCCCACTGGTTCGACACCACCGGCGGCACCTTCGAACTCTACAATTCCTCCGGCGCCGGCGCCCGTTCCGTCAGCTCGACCTATGACCACGACAACGATGCGGCGACGACAGCGATCAACATCCGCGGCGGCATCGAAGTCAACGACTCCGCCGGCCAAGTCACGTTGACCGCGGAATTGACGCTGCCCAACTCGTTCGACGTCACGCAGGCCGGCTTGCTCGACTTCTTCGCCTCGTATCGCCTTCCCGGCTCCGGCCAGGCCACGCCCACCGTCAAAATCGTCAACATCACCGACAACCGCACCATCCTCGCCGCCACGAACATCACCTTCAACGGCACCGCCTCCGTGTGGCAGTACAACAGCTTCAACCCTCTGTTCCTCGCCTCCGATTTCGGTGATACGATTCAGGTGCAATTCTTCGGCGGCGGGTCCAACGGCGCCAACGGGCTGGAGCTGTCGGACGTCGTCTTCGCCGTCGCCGCCCCGACCCCGGCCGCGCTGCCCGGCGGATTGGCGCTGATCGGACTGGTCACGATGCGTCGTCGCAAATGAATACAACACCCACCCATCTCGAAACGTATTCATGTGCGGGGCGCGATTCGCACCGCGCCTTTACGCTCATCGAACTCCTCGTCGTCGTCGCCATCATCGCCCTGCTCATCGCGATCCTGCTCCCCTCGCTCACCAAGGCGCGCGCCATCGCCCGCATCACCGCGTGCAGCTCCCAGCAGCGGCAGATCATCATCGCATGGGCCATGTACGCGCAGGACAACAAGCAGGAACTCGTCGGCGCCGAAACCAGCGTCGCCAACGCATGGGCCCGCAGCTCCAATCCCGACAAGCTTCAGAACATCCTCGACGGCAAACTTTACAAATACATCGGTCAGACCAGCGTCTACAAATGCCCTTCCGACCGGCGCAACATGAGCTTCAACGGCACGACCTACGTGCCTTGCCCGCCCTATTACCGCAGCTACTCGTTCAGCGAGTACGCCGGCGGCGATACGCCGCATTTCTCCATCACGCGCATCACCGGGTTCAAGCAGCCGGCGCGCACGATGGTCTTCCTCGGCGATCAGGACCCGCGCGGATCCAACACCGGGTCATGGGTCATCCCCGCCACCGGCGGCAACTGGACCGACTGGCCCGCCACCTGGCATCTGGACGGCGTCAACATCGGCTTCGCCGACACGCACGTCGAATACTACAAGCATCGCGATCCGTTCACGATGGAGATCACCTGGTTCTTCACCCCCGCCCCCGGCAGCGCCGACCTGCTCTACTTTCAGTCAATCTATTGCCCCAAATAACCGACGACGGACTTTCGCCCGCCGCAAAATCTGCACGGGTCCGACGTGCGCGGCCGATGGTGTTTCATGTGCATCACGCACATCACATCGAGGCGAACATCATGCAACGCACCACACAACGTCGGCCCCGCCGGCCCAAGAACGGGTGACCACATGGGCATCGTCCTGCTGAGCACGTATCTGGCGGCCTGCTATCTGGGCGGCGGCTATCTGCTGTTCCGCATCGTGCAGACCCGCATCGGCACTTCGGACGCGGTGCATCGGACCGGCGAACCCATGCATTCGCCCCGCTGATCGCGCCCACTTGCCAGTTCCGCGACGGCGCCTACAGTAGTGGGCGATGAGTCAGCCAAGCGAACCAGTCAGTGCTCAGATTCTGATCGTCGACGACGAAGTCGCGCACGCCGAGGTCATGGCCGAAGCGCTTCAGCGACTCGGCCACGTGTGCACCCTCGTGCACGACTCGACCGCCGCCGCGGATGAACTGCGGCACGGGGCGTTTGACGTGATCGTGACGGACCTGGTGATGGACGGCGAGGATGCGGGCATGAAGGTGCTCAAGGTCGCCGCCGAGACCCAGCCCAATGCCGAGGTCATCATGGTCACCGCGCACGGCGACGTACCCACCGCCAAGGCCGCCCTCCGCGGCGGGGCCTACGACTTCATCGAAAAGCCCCTCGACCTCGACGTTTTCCGCAATCTCGTCAATCGGGCGGCTCAGACCGTTATCCTCCGCAATCAGAACACCGAGCTCCGCCAGCAGGTCGACGAACGCTTCGGCCTGCAAGGCATCATCGGCCACAGCCCCGCCATCCAGCGCATCCTCACCACCGTCCGACAGGTCGCCGCCTCCGACATCCCGATCCTCATCACCGGTGAATCCGGCACCGGCAAGGAACTCATCGCCCGCGCGATTCACGCCAATTCCAACCGCGCCAAAAAACCCTTCAAGCCGCTCAACTGTGCCGGCCTCTCCGCTTCGATCCTCGAATCCGAACTCTTCGGACATGTGAAGGGCGCCTTCACCGGCGCCGAGCGCGAACGCGAGGGCGTCTTCGAGTACGCCGACGGCGGGACGCTCCTGCTCGACGAAATCGGCGACATGCCCATGGACATGCAGGCCAAGCTCCTGCGCGTGCTCGAAAGCGGCGAAGTCGTCCGCGTCGGCGACAATGCCCCGCGCCATGTCGATGTCCGACTCATCTCCGCCACCAATCACGATGTTCAGAAGCTCATCACCGATGGAAAATTCCGCGAAGATCTCTACTTCCGCATCCGCGGCGTCGAGATCCACCTGCCCCCGCTCCGCCAGCGCCGCGAAGACATCCCGCTTCTCGTCCACAGCTTCATCGAACGCTTCGCCAAGACGATGAACAAGCCCGTCCGCAACATCAGCGAGCCGGCGCAGATGGCACTGATGCAGTATCCCTGGCCGGGCAATGTGCGGCAGCTTCTCAACGTCGTGCAGAACATGGTCGTCATCGCCGACGGCGACACGATCGAACTGCATCATGTCCCGCCGGAGATTCGCGCCGCCGGCGACGCCGCCGCATCGGGCGATTCGCTCGACGGCCTGGCCGGCCTGAGTCTCGAACAAATCGAAAAACAAGCCATCCGCAACACCCTCCGCATGACCGGCGGCAATCGCGAACAAGCCGCGAAATTGCTCAACATCGGCGAGCGGACGCTGTATCGGAAGCTCAAGGAATATGGTTTGAAATGAGAATGACCAAGGACCAAATCCCAATGACCAATGAAGGAACGGCCTGCGGCCTTTCATTTTGACATTGGGACTTTGAACATTCCCTTGGTCATTGGTGCTTGGTCATTGGTCATTTGCCCTTCATAGAGACTTCACTTTGTCGATCCCTCACCAACCTTACCGCATCGGCCACGGCTTCGACCTGCACCGCCTCGAACCCGGGCATAAGCTCATCGTCGGCGGCGAGCAGCTCGAACACGATCGCGGATGCGATGCGCACTCCGACGGCGACGTCGTGTATCACTCGGTCGTCGACGCGATCCTCGGCGCGCTCGGGTTCGATGACATCGGGCAGCTTTTCCCCGACAACGATCCGAAGTGGAAAGGCGCCGACTCCGTCATCTTCGTCGAAGAAGCGGTCAAGCGCATGGAAGCCGCGGGGTATGCGATCGGCAACATCGACATCACCGTGATCCTGCAGCGCCCCAAGCTCAGCCCGCACAAGGCAAAGATCAAATCGAACCTCGCCCGCCTGCTCCATTGCGATCTCTCGCAGGTCAACATCAAGGGCAAGACCCACGAAAAAGTCGACTCCCTCGGCGAAAACCGCTCGATCGCGTGTCATGTCGTCGTGCTGCTGGTCAAGTCGTAAACCCCCGCCCTTGAGGGCGGGGGCTGGGGGAGGGTGAGGCGTATCAGTCAATTCAGCTTCCGCATCGATGCGATCGCAAACGTGGACTGATGTGTCTTACCCCCACCCCGCCTCCCCCTGGAAGGGGGAGGAGTAAGAAGCCCGACGCTTCGTGTAGAATCACGCCATGGCCCGACGCTCCACAGCCAAATCCTCCGGCCCGCCTGCGTTCACCGGCGCCGAGCGCGTCGTCGTGTTTCACGGCAAGCAGGACTTCCTGCGCACCTATTACCTTCAGCAGCTTCGCGCCGCCATCGAATCCAAGACCGGCTCGGAAGTCGAGACCGTCCGCTGCGACGGCAAGACGGCTTCGCTGTCCGATGTGTTCGACGAGCTGCGCAGCTTCGGGCTGATGCAGCAGCATCGCATGATCGTCGTCGACGCGGCGGACGAGTTCGTCAAGAACCATCGCGAGGCGGTGACGCGCTATGTGGATTCGCCCGAGGATACGGCGACGCTCGTCCTGCGGGCGGACAAGTGGAACAAGGGCAACATCGACAAGGCCATCGAAAAAGTCGGCCAGTTCGTCAAATGCGACCCGCCCAGCGAGGCGGACACGATGAAATGGACCGTCGCATACTGCAAGAAGAAATACAGCGTCGCCATCGAGCCCAACGCGGCGCGGACGCTGTTGGAGCATGTCGGCGTGGACCTGGGTCGCATCGACAGCGAGCTGGCCAAGCTCGCGGCAGGCGTCCCGGCGGGCGGGTCGATCACGGCGGAACAGGTCGATGTGCTCGTCGGCCGGGCGAGCGACGAGGCGGCATGGGCGATTCAGGAAGCGGTGCTCTCGGGGAACGCGGCGGCGGCGATGACGAAACTGCACGAATTGACGGATCTGGCGAAACAGGCGGACGTGCTGGTGGGGTATTTCGTGGCGGACTTGATGCGCAAGCTTTGTCAGGCGACGGCCATGCTCGCCGCCGGTCAGGGCGATGCGAGCATCTGCGGGACGCTGAAAATGTGGGGCGACCGCTCGCGGCCGTTCATGTCGGCGGCGCGCCGGCTCGGACCGCACCGTGCGGCCAAGCTCTTCGACCAGATCGTCTCGCTCGACCAGCGGGCCAAGTCCGGTTTCGGCGATCCGACGCGGAATCTTGAGCGTTTTGTCGTGCAGTTTGCCGATACCATCAAATGAAGTAGACTACGATCTGACGATCGATTCGACCTCGAACCGCCCGCAGGATGCAACAGGGCGACGATGCGGAGGCATCTCATGTTCGATATCCCCTTCCGATGTTTCGTGCCCGCCGTTTTGATCGCGCTGCTTTTAGCGGCGTGTCAGACGACGCCCCCGCCGGCCAAGCCCGCCGCGCAGGCCACGCCCGCTCAGAAGCTCAATACCGATGCGGATCAATTTGCGCAGCGCCTCGAGAATGCACCGCCGCCGCGGCAGAACGTCGAGGTGAACTGGACGACGCCCGCGCCGAACAGCGGCGGTGATGCGGCGAACCCGAATCTCAAGAAGGCCGACCCGTCCACGCCCAAGACGACGGCGCCGGAGAAACCCGCCGAGCCGGCGACCGCCCCCGCGCCCGTGGCGACGGCGAAGGAGCCCAAGGCGATGACGCCGGCGCAGATGATCGAGGCGCTGGATGCGCAGTTGCGCGCCTCGGCGTCGAGCGGGAGCGACGGGCTCAAGCCGTACATTTCGGATGCGGCGCTGACGCTGCTGGACCCGCGGCGTGAGCTGACGGAAAAGGACATGGCGTCCCTGAAGCCGGAGGATCGGCAGATCGTGCTCGCCTATCAGCGAGCGTTCACGATGCTCGGCCGCTCGCTGGGCAAGAGCCCGGAGGAGGATCGCCAGAATCTTCAGATCGCCGCGGATGAACTGCTCGAACAGTTGCGCTCCGGCCACAAGACGCTCAAGCTGCTCAACGCCAACCTGTGCACGCGCGTCAACGGCTACGGCGTCTTCACGCCGTTCAAGTCCAACACGTTCCTCGCCGGTCAGGAGCAGCGCGCGATCGTGTATGCGGAGTTGGAGAACTTCAAGCCGCGCATCGACTCGGACGGACTTTACGAAGTGAGTCTCACGCAGCAGCTTGTCCTTTACAATCAGGCGGACGGTTTGCCCGTGTGGCGCATCGCGCCGACGGAGATCATCGACCGCTCGCGCAATCGCCGCCGCGACTTTTTCATCATCCAGGTCGTCGCCCTGCCCGCGCGCCTCGGCGTCGGCAAATACAACCTCAAACTCACCGTCACCGACCAGATCGGCCAGGCCGTCGACGAAGTGCAGATCCCCATCAACATCGTCGCGGATGCGAAGCTGATTGATGAATGAACCCATGAGGAGCGTTTGCGTTTGATCCCGATTCTCATGAGGCGGGGGGACTTAAGTCCCCCCGCCTGTCACAAATCGACGGCCCATCCCCAAGTCGTGCGCGTGTTTGGCGTCACCCGCCGGGTCGGCTACGATGGGCAACTCGAAAGGTATGGTTCATGCGTGTGATTGCGGATGAAAAGCAGGTGGCGGAACTGGTCGCCCGGCTGGCGCGGGAGCTTGAGGCGGCGATGAAGCAGTCGGATCGTCCGTGGGCGATCGTCGGCATTCGGAGCCGGGGCGATGTGCTGGCGGAGCGGCTGGCCAAGCGCGTCAAGGTCGATTATCTGGGGTCGGTGGACATCGCGTTGTATCGGGATGATCTGTCGGAGGTCGGGCCGCAGCCGGTGGTGCGGACGACGGAGATCGATTTTCCGGTGGACGGGACGAACATTCTGTTGGTGGACGATGTGCTGATGAGCGGGCGGAGCGTGCGCGCGGCGATTCAGTCGCTCTTGGACTTCGGTCGGCCGCGGTGCATCAAACTGATGGTGCTGGTTGATCGGGGCGGGCGGGAGCTGCCGATCGCGCCGGATTTTGTCGGGCAGCGCGTGGCGATGGATTCGGACGAACTGGTCGAGGTGCGGCTGGCGCCGACGGACCCGGATGACGAGATCGTGATGTTCCCCCGGCCGACACGCAAAGCCGCGGAGGGCCGGCCATGAACGCCAAAGCCGCGCCCTATGTCTGGCCTCACAAGCATCTGATCGGCATCGAGCAGCTTTCCGCCGCGGACATCCGCTTTCTGTTCGAGACGGCCCGGGGCTTCGAGGCGGTGTCGACGCGAAGCATCAAAAAAGTTCCGGCGCTGCGCGGCAAGGTCGTGGTCAACCTGTTCTTCGAACCGTCCACCCGCACCAAGAGCAGCTTCTATCTCGCCGCCAGCCGCCTGAGCGCCGACACGCTGGACTTCTCGTCGAGCGGTTCGAGCGTCAGCAAGGGCGAAACGGTCGTCGACACCGCGCGGAACATCGAAGCGATGGGTGTGGACATCATCGTCGTGCGTCACAGCCAGTCCGGCGTGCCCAAGCTGCTCGCCGAGTCGGTCAACTGCTCGGTCGTCAACGCGGGGGACGGACAACATGAACATCCCACGCAGGCGCTGCTCGACATGTACACCATCGCGCAGCGCTATGGCCGCACCGACTTCGATCTGAGCGGGCTGACGGTCGCCATCGTCGGCGACATCGCGCATTCGCGCGTCGCCCGCTCGAACATCATCGGGCTCAACAAGCTGGGCGCGAAGGTGCTGCTCGTCGGTCCGCCGACGCTTGTCAGCACGGCGTTCGAGAAGCTCGGCTGCGAAGTGCATTACGATTTCGATTCGGTGCTCGATCGCATCGACGTGGTGAACATGCTGCGCGTGCAGTTCGAGCGGATCACCAGCCAGGCGTTCCCGTCGCTGCGGGAGTACTCGGCGGTGTTCGGATTGAGCGCGGCGCGGCTGGCGCGGATGAAGAAGAATGTCGTCGTGATGCACCCGGGGCCGATCAATCGCGGACTCGAAATCGAGTCGGCGGTGGCGGACGGGCCCAACTCGGCGATTTTGCAGCAGGTCACGCACGGGTTGGCCGTCAGGATGGCGACGTTATTTTTAGTGCATGGAGCGCAATATGCGGGAGTCATGGGAAATGAGTGAGGCGCGCGGGTTATTGGTGGTGATTTCCGGGCCGTCGGGCGTGGGCAAGACCACGATCACGCACAAGCTCGTCGAGCACCTCGGGGCGGTGTTCAGCGTGTCGATGACGACGCGGCCCAAGACCGCCGCCGACACCGAAGGCGTCGATTACTACTTCGTCGATCTGCCGCGCTTCGAGAAGGCGATCATGGACGGCGAACTGCTCGAGCATGCGAAGGTGTTCACGAACTACTACGGCACGCCGCGCGGCCCGGTCGTCGAGAACCTCGCCGCCGGTCGGGATGTCATTCTCGAGATCGACGTCGAAGGCGCGATCCAGATCAAGGCCGCCCTGCCCGAAGCTCTGTGCATCTTCGTGAACCCGCCCAGCGAGGAGGAGCTTCTCCGTCGCCTGCGCGCCCGTGCGCGGGAGGACGAGACGGTGATTCAGCGGCGCTTCAGCGAGGCGAAGCGCGAGATGAAACAGGCCCGCGAGTGCGGAGCGTACGATTACTTCATCATCAACGAAAAACTCGACGCCGCGGTCAGCGAGGCCTGCCGCATCGTCAGCCAGCATAAGCAGCACGTCTGACATGGCCCCCGAAGCGAACCCGATGGTATTCACCCGCGAGCAGGCACGCCGCATTGACGGCGCGGCGATGGAGCACTATGGCATCCCCGGCATCGTGCTGATGGAAAACGCCTCGCGCGGGCTGGCGCTGCAAGCGCTTCGCATGCTCGGCTGGCCGGACATTCGGCCCGAGGCGCATGTGCTCATTCTCTGCGGCGGCGGGAACAACGGCGGCGACGGACTTGCCGCCGCGCGGCATCTGCACAACGCCGGCATCGGCCTGACCATCGTCCTGACCCATGACCTCGGCTCCTACAAGGGCGACGCCGAAATCAACCTCAACATCGTCCGCATGATGAACCTCAACATCGTCGAGGCCGCCGACGATCCGCTCGCCGCGCTCGTCCATGAGCCGCCGTGCGATCTGATCATCGACGGCCTGCTCGGCACCGGGCTCGCCAGCCCCGTCCGACCGCCGCTCGACAAGGTCATCGCATGGGTCAATGAACAGGACACGCCCGTGCTCGCCATCGACATCCCCTCCGGCCTCGATTGCGACAGCGGCGAGCCCCTCGGATGCGCCGTCCGCGCGACCGCCACCGTGACGTTCGTCGGCGTCAAGCGCGGGTTCCTGACCGCCTCGGCAAGGCCCTACCTCGGCGATGTCACCGTGACCGACATCGGCGTCCCCCGCGAACTGATCGAACAACTGGGCCAAGCGATGCCCCGCTGACCGCCCGACCATTTTAAATCCGCTCCCCTGCCCTCCTTATCGCGAAAGAAAATCTGCCGTTTTCGGCATTTTTCCGTTGGTGTTTGGACCGCGATCCGTTAAATTGGAGGTGATGAAAAAGCGTATTGGCAGAACGAGATTCAGCACATTTTGTCCCGATTGAGAGAACACCCGTCATGTGTTTCGATGGCGTCGTTTCCCGCCAGAAACGTCCCATCCGCCGCACATCGACGAACAGGAGGCAGAACCATGTCGATGCACCGTACCGCCCGCACCGCGCTCGCTTCGCTTGCACTCGCCGCCGCACTGGTCGCCGCGCCAGCACGCGCCGCCGTGACTGATTTGTACGTGTATCACCTGGGCGAAGCCGGATCGCTCGGCACCAACAACCGCCCCATCGACAGCGTCTCCGGCAACAACTTCACCAACAACTTCAGCACCGGCACAAGCGTCGACACCGCCGACCCCGCCCCCGGTGACTCGACCGCCGATCTGGTCGTCCCTTCCGGCAAGGGCTTCTACGGCGTCAGCACCGCCTTCCCCACCGACAACTTCGGCATCGAGCTGTGGGTCAAGACCGCCGACCTCGCTCAGAGCAAGGACATCTTCGTCACCAACTCTTACAACTCCCAGTCCCTCAAGTTCACCCAGCTCGGCACCGCGCTCGCCGCAAGCTATCAAGGCGTCTCATGGATCGGCCCCACCAACGGCGTCAGCGGCGCCGTCACCGCCAACGAATGGATCCACCTCGCCATCGTCCGCGACGGCGGCGTCTCGTCCTTCTACATCGACGGCGTCAAACAAGGCGGCACCACTACCACCGCTCCCACCACATCCGCCTCCGGCGTCCATATCGCCGTCCAGCCCGGCGGAATCACCGGCACATGGAACGGCGCCATGGACGAACTGCGCGTTTTCACCTTCACCACCGGCGCCTTCTCCGTCTCCGATCTGTCCTACATCAACGGCTCCGATTTCGCCAACGGCTCCTTCGAAGCGTCCAGCCCGCTGACGCTCAAAGGATGGTCCGCCTCCGGCAACCTCGGCCTCTCCACCAGCGAAGGAACCACCGACGGAACACACGCCCTCGTTTTCAACGGCGGAAACGCCGCCGTCAACGGGTTCGTCGAACAGACCTTCGCCACCAATCCCGGAAGCTCCTACCGCGTCACCTTCGACTTCGGCAAGTTCGGCTCCGGCGGCGGCTCCGCCGGCATCCAAACGCTCGTCTACGACTACCTCACCGGCATCGGCTCACCCTTCGTCAACGATCCCGTCTTCGACAGCACCTACACCAATATCGCCACCGAGTTCAACACCTTCTTCTACAACTTCACCGCCACCGGCTCCCTCACCACCCTTCGCTTCACGGACGCCTCCACCGGCACCATTTCCTTCGACGCCGTCCTCGACAACATCCACATCAGTCTCCTGCCCACCCCCGCCGCCCTGCCCGCCGGCCTGACGCTGCTGACGCTTCTGTCCATGCGCCGCCGCCGATGACGGTCCCGCGCCGCGTGACAAGGCCCCGCTGATCGCGCCCCGCCACATGGGGTCCATGATTCATTGACTGAGCCGGCGCGTCAGCCGGCGGCGATCGCATGACGGATGGGTCGCTCCGTTCATCCCCCGGCGCTTTGGCCGGATGCGGCACCGCACGGCGGATTCAGAAAATAGTTGCTCAGATCGATCGAAGTTGGGCTGTATAAGGGTGAAGGAATCGCACCGATGAACGATCATCCGCCAGATGCCCTGTTTGTTCAGAGCTTAATCGACTGCCAGGACCGGCTTTGCGCCTATGCCGCCGCGATGGTCGGTTCGCTGGCGATCGCGGAGGATCTCGTTCAGCAGACGAATCTGGTGATCTGGCGCGAGGCGAAACAATTTGTTCCCGGCACCGACTTCAGCGCCTGGGCCTGTCGGATTCTCTATTACGAAGTGCTCGCATGGCGCAAGCGCCGATCGCGCGAGCGGCTGGTGTTTGACGATGCGATCGTCGCCAACATCGCCGAGCAGGCCGAGCGGATTTCCGTCACCGCGCCCGACCGCCATCGCGCCCTGATCGATTGCCTCTCGAAGCTGACCGACAGCCAGCGCGATCTTCTCAACGCCCGCTACCAGTCCGACACCTCGCTCAACGACTACGCCGCGCGGATCGGCCGGCCGGTCGATTCGCTGTACCAGACGCTGCGCCGCGTGCGCCTTCAGCTTGGCCAATGCGTCGATCGGTTCCTCAATCGAGAACAGCGCGCATGAACGAGCAGCCGATGACCATTGAGCAACTGACCGCCGACCTGCTCGACGATCGACTCGGCAGCGCCGAACGCGCCGCGTTGCTCGACCGGCTGGCAAGCGACCCCGAGGCCTGCCGCGCCTATGTCCAGTTCGTCTGCACGCAGTCCATGATCGCCCGCGTCCTGCGTCGTCAGCCGACGACGCACAACCTGCCCCTGCCCCTCCCCCCGCTTGAAACACCGGCCCCGACCGCGCCGCGCCGCCGCCCTGCCGCCGCAACCGCGCTGGCCCTCGCCGCCCTCATCGCCCTCGCCGCCACGCTGATCTACTTCTTCCTGCCTTTCACTCCCCATTCCCCACTCCCCACTCCCCACTCCGACGCCCCCGCATCTTTCGCCATGCTCTCGGACGTCTCTCCCGACGCACAGTTCTCCGATGCCGAGTACGCCCTTGGCTCGGACCTGTCCGGCCCGATCCAACTCACCGCCGGCCGCGCCCAACTCATGTTCAAATCCACCGCCGTCGTCGATCTGACCGGCCCTTGCGAATTTGAAATGACCGGACCTAATCGCGGGCGGCTCACATCCGGCAAACTTGAAGCATTCTGCCGCCCCGAAGCGCATGGTTTCACTGTCGATCTGCCGAACCGCGTGCGCGTCGTCGATCTGGGCACACGCTTTAACGTCGAAATCGATCGCCGCGGGGACGCCGAGGTGCATGTCATCGAGGGCCGCGTTCAGGTGAGCCATAACCCGGCGCACGCCATCGTCGAGCCGTATGATCTGTCGGCTGGTCAGTTCGCTCGGTTCATCGACGGCCGGCTCGTCATCGACAATCGCGACCTGGCCGAAGCGCCGCCCGCTCAGGTGATCAGCATCGACTTCGGACAGGCTTCGCCCTACGAGGGTCCCGGCGTCGCCGCCCACGATGCCCGCTATTGGAACCACATGCCCACTCGAACCGCCAATCACCTCATCACGGCGGACGGCCAAACCGCCACAAACATCACCATCACCACCACCGCCGCTGTCCTCGAAGGCAGACTGCCCGGTCAGTCCATCGCGCTCTTCAACGATTACGCCTTCAATCACGAGCGTCAGGGTCCCTGGTCCATTCGACTCGACGACCTCGACGATACGCGTAGCTACGACCTGGTGATCTATACGGCGACGGCGAACCATCAGGGCTCGACCTTCACCATCGCCGGTGAATCCCGCCGAGCCGATGGCGAGCGCACCGATTCCTTCATAGAGAGCGTCAACTACGTGCGTTTCGTCGGCATTCATCCCGCCGCGGGCCGCATCGAGATCACGGTCAGCGCGCCGGACGATCACGCTTACATGTGCAACGGCCTCCAACTGATCGCCGACAGCCCCTTCGCCCAGCCACAAACGCAAGACACCCCGACATCGGATGGAACTATAGACCATCCGCGTCTGGACAAGGCCCCGACGGCTGTTCCGCCGGAGCTCAAGATCGATCCGAAGAATTGAGAAAGGATAATAGACGCATGGCAAATCTTAAACTTCGCCTCGCGGCGACGCTCATCGTCGCCCTCGCAGTCGCCCGCACGCACGCGGCGACCTATACATGGGACACCAGCCCTGGCACCGTCGGCGTCGGCAATGGCACCATCACCGGCGGCACGGGCGCGTGGAACACCACCAACGGCAACTGGACCACCGACGGCGGCGTCAACAACATCGCATGGCCCACCAGCGGCACGGACAACGATGCCGTCTTTGGTGGAACCGCCGGAACGGTCACCATCGCCGCCGGCGGCGTCACCGCCAATGACCTGACCTTCAACAACGCCTCCGGGACCTACGACATCGCGGGCGCGACCCTCACGCTCAACGGCACGACGCCCACACTCACCGTCAACGGGTCCGTCTCGGACTACATCCACTCCGTCATCGCCGGCTCCGGCGGGTTCGTCAAGGAAGGCACCGGCAACCTGACGCTCTTCGCCTCCAACTCGATCTCCGGCGGTCTGACCGTCAACGCCGGCACCGTTCAACTCCAGGGCAACGCCAGCTTCAACGTCTCGACCGTCCCGGGCACTATCACCGTCAACAACGGCGCCATGCTCGTCGTCGTCAACGGCGTCAACCTATTCTCGACCTCGTCCAACGATAGCATTTTCCAGATCAACGGCGGCGGCATCATGGAGTTCAACGAGTCCAGCACCGAAGCCAACACGACCTACTTCAAGACGGTCAACCTCAGCTCCGCCAACGGCACGCTCGCCACCGTCCGGGGCTACACCGCCATCAGCCGCCCCGACTCCGCTCTCCGCGCTCTGGCGGGGGCCAGCACCATCAACTCCACCGGCTCAGTCACCAACCTCTGGTCCGCCGGTCTGATCCTCGTCAAGACCGCCGCGCCGACCGACGTGGCCATCGACACCGCTACCGGCAATACGCTCAACCTCTCCGGCTCCATCCGCGATCTGGCCAGTTTCACCGGCGCGATTCTCGTCAAGACCGGCGCCGGCATACTCAATCTCTCCCGCGCCACCGGCAATTCCTTCATCGGCGGCGTCAAGGTCAACGGCGGCACGCTTCTGGTCACCAACACGTCCGGCTCCGCCACCGGCTCCGGAACCGTCACCGTCGCCAGCGGCGCGGCCATCGGCGGCAAAGGTATCATCTCCAACAACCTCACGCTCGCCAATGGCGCTCACTTCGTCTTTGACCTCAACTATGTCGACGCCAACGCCCTGACCGTCGGCGGCACATTCACATGGAACAGCAGCTTCGGCGTCGATGACTTCGTCGCCGCCGACGGGTCGGCCGTCAACTGGGCCTCCGTGTCCGACGGTGTCTACAAAATCCTCAACACCTCCGCCTCGTTCAACAGCGGCAACATCGAAAACTTCGGCGTCGTCAACGCCTTCAGCCTCGGTGGAGGTCGTATCGCGTATTTCTCGCAGGGCAGTCTGAATCTGAACATCGAGACCGTCGTCTCAGTCCCCGCGCCGATGACACTACCCGCCGGTCTGGGGTTGATCGGCATGCTCGCGGCGCGCCGGCGCCACTGAACTACGAAAGCTCAGGGATGACCATCCCTGAGCTTTATGAATCGGGTGTCTGCCTGCTTGCGTCGCGTCGGCGAAAGTCGATGCGACGCATTGGATCGACAGCAGCATTTTTCGTTCGGCCGCGTTCGAACACTCTGGCGGGTGCGGGTTCGACGAATCGAACCGGCGGCCGATCGGGAAGAAGCGTTCGATGAGCGCAAGCTGATCGGACGTCTTGGAAAGTCGCGATCAACGGATCGCGCGCCGCTTATTGAGCGGCGGCTATCAGGGACTTTCGCCATGCGACATCGCGCCTTTACGCTCATCGAACTGCTCGTCGTGATGGCGACAATCGCCGTGATCATCGCATTGCTCATGCCTTCGATAAACCGCGCGGTCGAACTGTCGCGCCGCACCGTGTGCGCAGCGAACCTTCATCAGTGGGGCCTGGCCTGCATCAACTACGCTGGCGATAACTCCGGCAGGTATCCCACCGCCACAGTTTGGGCCGGTTGGACGCATCTGAATCTGATCGTGGAAAAGGGTGATGTCCAATATTCGGCCGGTACGGATTACCGGGTGCTGCGGGATGCGTACGGCCTGGGCGAGAAAGCCACACGCTGCCCCAGCAGTCAGCGCGTCAAGGCGTTGGAGCCGATCATCGCCAACTATCCTCCGCCAGACAATTACCGCTGGAACCGATCGCACACCGCCATGAAGCAGTCCTACGACCCGGTGACCGATGATGGTAGACAGTATTACCTGTTCGACTATGCCTTTATCGTCAACGCCAATAATTACATTGGCGGTGGCAAGCACCCCCCGGCCCGACGCGCCAGCGACCCGCAGATCGCCGATCGCGTTCTCGTCGCCGACACCGTCGATTGGAACGGATGGGCGAACGCATGGTTGTATTCGACCTGCCACCCCGCCGCCGATGGGCTCGTGGACTGGCAGAATGTAGCTATGGCCGACGGGGCTCTGCTCAGTCAATCCCGTGCCGAATTCAACCACACGATCATGACGACAGCCCCGACGACCGACGGCTCCGCCAAGCACGGCCTTGCCTACTGGTATTGGGAAGGTGTTGACTGAGGCCACTCCGACTATCCACACACTTCCATTGGGTCATTTCACCCACTTCGCGCATAGCCATTTCGCAATTCGCGCACCGGGATGGCAAAATCGCCTCCGGTGTGCGCACGTGATTCTGTAAGTCCTTATTTAATCGCGCAGAGGACGCGCCGAAATTGCCTTGGCGGTGCGCACGGGCGCGCCCGTGCGCGCGGCAGGTGCGGATCGGGGTGGGTTTTATGGGGATGCGGAGGCATGCGAAGCATCATCGGGCGCGTGCGCCATGGTGCGCGACGGTGCGCGGATGGGTCAGAAGCACGCCGCCCGTTCGACGGGCTCACGGTAAAACCGCGGCGTCGCTGAACGGGGAGTCGGGGTGTGGATGGCGCGGGCGGGGTCAGGACATGATGGCTTCGACGGGGAAGGCGGTTTCGACGCCGGTGAGGCGTTGGTCGAGGCCCTGGAATTTGAAGGCGAGTTTTTCGTGATCGATGCCGAGCTGGTGGAGGATGGTGGCGTTGAGGTCGCGGATGTGGACGGGGTCCTTGACGATGTTGTAGGAGAAATCGTCGGTTTCGCCATGGACGAGGCCGCCCTGGATGCCGCCGCCGGCCATCCAGACGCAGAAGTTCTTGGGGTGGTGATCGCGGCCGTAGTTTTCGTGGCTCAGGGCGCCCTGGGAGTAGACGGTCCGTCCGAATTCCCCGCCCCAGATGACGAGGGTTTCGTCGAGGAGGCCGCGCTGCTTGAGGTCCTGAATGAGGGCCCATGCGGGTTGATCGACGTCATGGCACTGCTTGGGCAGATCGCCGCCGACGTTGCCGTGCTGGTCCCAACCGCGGTGGAAAATCTGCGTGAACCGCACGCCGCGTTCGGCGAGGCGGCGGGCGAGGAGGCAGTGCGAAGCGAACGTGCCGGGCTGCGTGACTTCGGGGCCGTACATCTCGAGCGTCGCCGGGGACTCGCCGCTGACGTCGGTCAGTTCGGGGACGGAGCTCTGCATTCGGAAGGCCATCTCGTACTGCGCGATGCGCGCTAGCGTTTCGGGGTCGCCGACCTGGGCGTGCAGATTGGCGTTGACCTGATCGGCGGCGTCGAGCATCCGCCGGCGCATGGCGGCGCTGACGCCCGGCGGGTTCGTCAGAAAGAGCACCGGATCGCCGGCGGAGCGCAGGGCAACCCCCTGATACTTGCTCGGCAAAAACCCGGAGCCCCACAGCCGATTGTAAAGCGCTTGCGCATCCTTTCGCCCGGTCCACGAACTGGTGAGCACCACGAACGAGGGCAGATTGTGGTTCTCGGAGCCGAGCCCGTAGCTGAGCCACGCGCCCAGACTCGCCTTGCCCGGAAGCTGATTGCCGGTGCAGATGAAGGTGATGGCGGGGTCGTGATTGATCGCTTCGGTATGGACGGTTTTAATGATGGCGATGTCGTCGACCATCTTCTTGTGATACGGCAGCAGCTCGCTGACCCACGCCCCGCTCTTGCCGCACTGCTCGAATTTGAACTTGCTGGGCGCGATGGGAAAGCGGGACTGCCCGCTGGTCATCGTGGTGAGCCGCTGGCCTTTTCGCACCGATTCGGGCAGGTCCTTGTTGTACCATTCGTCCATCTTCGGCTTGTAATCGAGCAGGTCCATCTGACAGGGCGCCCCCGCCATGAACAGATAGATCGCGCGCTTGGCCTTGGGGGCGAAGTGCGGCAGGCCGGGCAGGCCCCCCGCCGCGGACACGGTCGGCGACCCGGCGACGGACGCCTTGGCGATCGAGTCGCCCATGAGCGTCGCCAGCGCCGGCACGCCGAGCGTTACGGCGGAGCGCGTGAAGAAATGGCGACGGGACATGTACTGCCTGGTCAGATCAAAGAGGTCCATGAGGTTGACCTTTCGTGATTAGTTCTTGTTCATCGAGGCGTCGAAGCTGAACACCGTGTTGGCGACCATGGTCCATGCCGCCAGCTCGGACGGGTCGAGCTGCGCATTGGGCTTGGTCTGGCCGTACTCGATCAGACTGCGTGCGGCGCTGGTGTCGCGCTTGAACTCGGCGAGGAAATCCTTGTGAGCGTCGAGCACGATCTTCATGTCCGCCTCCGCCGGCGGACGACCGGTGAGCATGCGGACGATGTACGTCGCCCGCTGGTCGTCCGACGCCCCGCCTTCGGTCATCGCCCGCTGGGCCAGCCCGCGCGCCGATTCGACCATCTGCTCCTCGTTCATCATGATCAGCGCCTGCAGCGGCGTGTTCGTCCGCTCCCGGCGCGTGATGCACGACTCACGCGACGGCGCATCAAACGTCACCATCTGCGGCGGGGGCGACGTGCGTTTCCAGAACGTGTACAGACTGCGGCGGTAAATCTTCTCGCCGGTATCCGCCTTGAACCGCGCGGTGTTCGACGACGTGTAGCCGACCGCTTCCCAAAGCCCCGCCGGCTGGGGCACTTTCACCGAAGGCCCTTCAAAATCATCCACCAGCAGCCCGCTGACCATCAGCGCCTGATCGCGGATTTCCTCCGCATCGAGGCGGAAGCGCGGCCCGTGCGCCAAGAGCCGATTCTCCGGGTCGCGTTCGAGCAGTTCGGGTCGGGTGTTCGACGCCTGCCGATACGTCGATGACATGACGATCATCTTCATCAGCGCCTTCACGTCCCATCCGCTCTGCTCAAAATGCACCGCCAGATAGTCGAGCAACAGCGGATGGCTCGGCGGCTCGCCCTGCGAACCGAAGTCCTCGCTGGTCTTGACGAGTCCGACGCCAAAGCACTGCTGCCAGAATCGGTTGACCGTCACGCGAGCCGTCAGCGGCTGCGCCGGGTCGATGAGCCACTTGGCGAAACCCAGCCGATTGCGCGGCAGGTCCGACGCCATCGGCGGCAGCGCCGCGGGCGTGACCCGCTCGACCTTGTCGCCGTGCTGATCGTACTGCCCGCGCTTAAGCACCCACGCCTCGCGGGGCGTCGCACGCTCCTTCATCACCGGCATCGTCGGCGTGGCGGCTTCGATCGCCTTGACCTGCTTGTTAAGCTCGGCGATCTGATCGTTGAGCGGATCGACAATCTGTTGCGATCCGCTGTACACGAACCGCAGGTAGTACGCCTTGACGTCCGACGCCTGATCCGCCGACCGCTTGTCGCGCGGCATCTTGATAATCTTGCGGATGTCCTCGGGCACGTTCGCATCGTCGCCCAACTGACCTTCCCAGACGAGCTGCGACGTGCGGAAGCGATCATCGGGGGCGAAGAACGTGTTGATCCCCGCCTTGTCCCAATACACCGACCCGCCGTTCTGTGAGAACGCCCAGCCATTGAGTTTGTCGCCGGGCTTGAGACCAACCTTGTCCAGATCGACTTGCAGGCGTACCCATTTGCCCGTCTGCGGCAGCGGGCCCGCCACAAAATCCGCCGCGCCGTTGCGACCGGGCGCATACACGCCCTCGCCCCATCGCACGCGGTGCTCCCAATTGCCGTTATTGAACTGAAGCTGAACGCCCTTGGGCGGATCCTTCGGATCGAGATATACGTAGGCGAAAAGCTTGTCGCCATCGCTGAGCACAAGCGGCGACGCACCGGTGAAATAGTCCTGGTTCACCGAATCGCCCATGGCGCGATGAAGCGACCGCAGGCCGCTGAAAACGGGCTGATCCTTCGCCCCGCCCCATTGCCATGACGCGCCAATGCCCGCGAGCTTTGCGCCGCTGGGCGCGTCGTCGTCGATCCATGCAAAATCGGTCGGCTCCTGCGAAGCGGTCGTGTCGATGCCCGCTTCATCCCAGTAAGCCGTGCCGTCGTACTGTGTGAACGCCATGCCCTGAATCACGTCGCCGCGCTTCAGGCCCATCTTCCCGGCGGGGACTTCGAGCTTGACCCACTGACCGGTCGGCGGCAGTTTGCCCATGTGGGCGCGCTCGGTCGAATTGTCCTTGCCGTAGGGAATCAGATTCTCGCCCCAGTACGCCCGGTGCAGCCACTCGCCGGTGTGGTACTGAAGCATGATCTCCTTGGGCGGGTTCTTCGGATCGAGGTACACCCATGCGAAGAGCTTATCGCCGGGGCCCACGTGAATCTTCTCATCGCAGTTGTCGAAAAAGTGCTGCTGGTTGCCCTGGCTCGTCCGCTGCATCGATCGCTTACCCGAGTGCACCGGATGATCGGGGCCTTCGACCCAGACCAGCCCGTCGCCCTGCACGTTGGCGTTCCTGGGCAATTCGTCATCGACCCAGACGATGTGGTTGTACTTGAGGTCGGCCGGAAGCGACTTCTCGAAGGGATCGGTGTAGTCGATCTTCGCCACTTCCGCATCGATCTTCGCATCCAGATCCGCGGCCTGCTTGTTGAGGGCATCCATGTCACGCTGCTGCTGCTCGCTGGCGACGCGGATCACAGGAGCGTGGTCCTTCCTGTTGCCGTCCATCGGGTCGGCGTCGAGGTTGTTGAAGAACGCGAACATCGAGTAGAAGTCTTTTTGCGTGATGGGGTCGAACTTATGATCGTGACACTCGGCGCAACCGACGGTCAGACCCAGAAAGACCGTCCCCGTCGTGCTCACGCGATCGAGCACGTTGCGCACATAGAACTCCTCCTTGATCGCGCCGCCTTCGTTGGTCGTCACATGCAGGCGGTTGAATCCGGAGCCGATCAGGTCGTCGGTCGTCGGATTCTCCAGCAGGTCGCCGGCGATCTGTTCGAGGATGAAACGGTCGAAATGTTTGTTGGCGTTGAACGAACGGACGACGTAATCGCGATACGGATAGTCTTCGCGATAGTTGTCCAGGTGCAAGCCGTGCGTGTCGCCATAGCGCGCCGCGTCGAGCCAGTAGCGCGCCATGTGCTGCCCGTAATGCGGCGAAGCGAGCAGGCGATCGACGAGCTTCTCATACGCCTCGGGCGATTCGTCCGCCATGAACGCGTCGATCTCCGCCAGCGTCGGCGGCAGGCCGGTCAGATCGAACGTCACGCGTCGAATGAGCGTCAGCTTGTCCGCTTCGGGCGAATGCTTGAGCCCGTTCTTGTCGAGCCGGGCGAGGACGAACGTGTCGATCGGATTGCGCACCCAAGCCGGGTCGCTGATCTTCGGCATTGCCGGCTCGACCGGCGCGATGAAAGCCCAATGCTTTTCATACTCCGCCCCGTCGGCGATCCACTGCGTGAGCGTTTCGATCTGTTTGGGCGTGAGCTGCTTGTGCGTCGAGGCCGGGGGCATGTGATCCTTCGGATCAGTCGCGCTGATCTTGCGGATCATCTGACTTTTTTCGGGATGCCCCGGCACGATGGCGGGTCCGCCTTCGCGCTCGCCGATCGCCACGTCGCGCACGTCGAAGCGCAGGTCTTTTTTGCGCTGATGCGAATCGGGACCGTGACACTGGAAGCAGTTTTCGGAGAGGATCGGACGGATGTCCTGATTGAAGGTGATGCGATCACCGGGGTCGGCGGCGCGGGCGATCGAGCCGCCGACGAGACAGCCATACACCACAAGCGCCGTGATCCATGTGCATCGATTCAAATACATGAGCAGACCTCGACTGAGGGTTTTCGTTCGGTCGGTTGGCGGGGGACCGATTTTTCGCACCAGCATGCCCGGGCGCATCGCGATGAGGAATCGCCGATGCGTCCGTGCATCCTGGTATGTCGTTGCCTGCTGTGGTGATTTTAGCGCGAGCGCTGCGGGCTGTCCACCTGACTCGCAATAACCACCAAGGCACCAAGAACACCAAGGGGAAGTGAGGGGTCTTTACACAACAGAGCATTCCGTGGTGACCTTGGTGTCTTGCTGGTTCAGTTGTCCGCAGGGGTGAGTATCGAATCACTGACCGTTCCCGCGCGGACTACAGATGTCACGCGCCCAGTATGATCAAAATAGACGCGATATGTCTGGTCCACATAGGTTTCTTCGATATCCTCGATCGATGCATTGTCACTATTCGGAAGCGCAAAAGCGCTCGTCGGCGGCGAGTAATAGAGCACCCTGTAGTCCTCGATCAAGAGGCCGCTGTGGTCGGTCACGTGATCTGTGGTGGATGTCGGCCTCCCCAGCAAGTTCAGCACCTCGGCTTGATGCATGCCCTTCGTCACCTTGCTGAAGTTCCGCACAACCTGTTGAAATGCACGGTCGCTATTTATGTCGATTGTGATCAACATGACGAGCCATGCCAGCGCCAGCATGACGCATCCGGCCGCAGGCCACGTCTTGCGCCCGAGGCCGCAGGCCACGCCGATCAGCAGCACAATCACCCATCCGTAGCCGATCAAAGCTGCGGTCGCGAGCGACTGGATGGAGTGCCATGACATCCCGGCGGTCATGAACGGAGTTTAACACGATTCGCCCACCCCGATCGCCGCGCCCGTCATGGCAGGCACAAAACGGCGGACTGCCACGCTGACAGGTTCGCGTGGGCAAGACAGTGGGACTTAAGTCCCATCGCTTCCGTAATGCATGACTCAAGCGATGTTTACGATTGCAGTCCGGCGAGGCATGTTCCGGGGTGTCTGGCATGGGAGTTGCCCATGTCCGGTGACGTGTGACGGTATCAATAGATTCACGATCAGAACTCTGGAGACTTTTTCATGTCCAAGATTCTCGCCTTTGACGCTGAGGCACGGGCCGCTTTGTTGGCCGGCGTTCAAAAGCTCGCCAGTGCGGTCAAGAGCACGCTGGGCCCCCGCGGGCGCAATGCGGTGCTCGATAAGGGTTGGGGCTCTCCCAACGTGACCAAGGACGGCGTGACCGTCGCTGAGGAAATCGAACTCCGCGACAAGAACGAAAACATGGGCGTCAAACTCGTCAAGGAAGCGGCGAGCAAGACCTCCGACAAGGCCGGCGACGGCACGAC
This sequence comes from Planctomycetota bacterium, assembly GCA_016125255.1. NCBI lineage: Bacteria > Pseudomonadati > Planctomycetota > Planctomycetota bacterium. Next base: position 72,065 of record WGMD01000029.1, read on the forward strand.
AACCAGCACCGTGCTGGCCGAGGCGCTGTTCAAGGAAGGCCTGCGGATGATCACGGCCGGGGCCGACGCCAACGCGCTCGTCCGCGGGATGCGCAAGGCCGTCGGCACGGCGGTCGACAATATCCAGAAACTCGCCAAGCCGATCGACGCTACGGCCAAGACCGACATCGCCAACGTCGCCACCATCTCGGCGAACAATGATGCGGCGATCGGGAAGATCATGGCCGATGCGTTCATGAAGGTCGGCAAGGACGGCGTCATCACGGTCGAGGAAGGCAAGGGACTCGAAACCTACGTCGATGTCGTCGAAGGCATGCAGTTCGACCGCGGATTCCTCTCGCCGAATTTCATCACGAATCAGGACGAGATGAAGGTCGAACTCGAAAAGTGCTTCGTGCTCGTGCATGAAGAGAAGCTCGACAACGTGCAGAAGCTCATTCCGCTGCTCGAGAAGATTCAGAAGGCGGGCAAGCCGCTGCTGATCATCGCGGAGAATGTCGAAGGCGAAGCGCTGTCGGCGCTCGTGATCAACAAACTGCGCGGCGTGCTGCAGGTCTGTGCCGTCAAGGCCCCGGGCTACGGCGACCGCCGCAAGGCCATGCTCGAAGACATCGCCATCCTCACCGGCGGCACGGCGATCATGAAGGACCTGGGCATTGATCTCGACAAGGTTGAACTCGCCCATCTGGGTCTGGCCAAGAAGGTCGAAATCGACGGCGACAACACGACGATCGTCGAAGGCGCCGGCGACACCAAGGCCATCAAAGGCCGCATCGAACAGATCCGCAACGAAATCAGCAGCACCACCAGCGAATACGATCGCGAGAAGCTCCAGGAGCGGCTCGCCAAGCTCGCCGGCGGCGTGGCGCAGGTCTACGTCGGTGCGGCGTCGGAAGCGGAAATGAAAGAGAAGAAGGCACGCATCGAAGACGCGCTGCATGCGACCCGCGCGGCCGTGGCCGAGGGCATCGTGCCCGGCGGCGGCGTGAGCTTCGTGCGCTCCATCGAACATGTCGAGAAGCTCGCCAAGTCGCTCAATGGTGACGAAAAGCTCGGCGCCGATCTGGTCGCCCGGGCGCTGGCGGTGCCCACGCAGACGATCGCTGACAACGCGGGCGTCAAAGGAACCGTCGTCGTCGCCAAGGTGCGCGAGGGCAAGGGCAGCTTCGGCTACGACGCCCTGAAGCTCGAGTACGGCGACCTGCTCGACAAGGGCATCATCACGCCGGCGAAGGTCGACCGCGTCGCGCTTGAGAATGCGACGTCCGTCGCGACCCTGCTGCTGACCGCTGACTGCATCATCACCGAAGCCCCCCACGACGAGGAAGAAGGCGGCGGCGATCACCATGACCACGGCATGGGTGGCATGGGCGGAATGGGTGGGATGGGCGGCATGGGTGGCATGCCGGGCATGATGTAATTTCCCGCAATACTTCAAAGACGATTCATTCACGGAGACTCACACAGATGGCAACCAAGACCGCACCCCGCACGACGCTCAAGCCGATCGGCGACCGCGTGATCGTTCAACCCGAAGCCGCCGAAGAGCGCACCGCCGCCGGGCTTTACCTGCCCGAGACCGCCAAGGAAAAGCCGATGGTCGGCATCATCATCGCCGCCGGCCCGGGCGCGATGAACGAAGACGGCGAGCGCACGCCCCTGACCGTCAAGAAAGGCGACAAGGTCGTCTACGGCAAGTACTCCGGCAACGAAGTCGAAATCGACGGCGAAAAAGTCGTCATCCTCCGCGAGTCCGAACTCCTCGCCCGCGTCGACTAAAACACACTCATTCGGCACACCCCGCTTCTGCGGGGCGTGACCCGCTCAAAAGGATTGAACCAAATGTCCAGCAAGCAACTGCTCTTCGACGCCAACGCCGCCGTCGAAATGAAAAAGGGTCTCAATCAGCTCGCCCGCGCCGTCGCCGTGACGATGGGCCCGACCGGGCGGCAGGTCGTCATCAATAAGTCCTACGGCGGCCCCGCCGTCACCAAGGACGGCGTCTCCGTCTCCAAGGAAGTCGAGCTGCCCAACAAGTTTCAGAACATGGGCGCCAAGATGGTCAACGAAGTCGCCCGCAAGACCGCAGACAAGGCCGGCGACGGCACGACCACCGCGACCGTCCTCGCGCAGGCGATCTTCACCAGCGGACTGCGTCATGTGACAGCCGGCGCGAATCCGACCGTCCTGCAGCGCGGCATCCTCGCCGCCGCCGACGTCGCCGGCGAAGCGATTCGCGACGCCTCCATCAAGGTCAAGAACCGCGATGACCTCAAGAAAGTCGCGACCATTTCCGCCAACAACGATCCCGACATCGGCGACCTGATCGCCACCGCGATCGACAAGGTCGGCGCCGAGGGCGTCGTCGAGATCGAAGAGGGCAAGGCCTCCGTCACGACCCTCGACTACGTCGAAGGCATGCAGTTCGACAAGGGCTACCTCTCGCCTTACTTCATGACCGACACCAAGACGCAGGAGTGCGTGCTTGAAGACGCATACGTCCTGATCCACGAGAAGAAGCTTTCGAGTCTGCCGGAGATGCTCCCGCTCCTCAACAAGATCGCCACCAGCGGGCGTCCCCTGCTGATCATCGCCGAGGACGTTGAGAACGAGGCGCTCGCCGCACTCGTGGTCAATCGTCTCCGCGGCGCGCTCAATGTCTGCGCCGTCAAGGCCCCTGGCTTCGGCGACCGCCGTCGCGCCCTGCTGGGCGACATCGCCACGCTGCTGGGCGGGCAGTTCATCAGTGAAGACATGGGCATCAAGCTCGACAAGGTCGAACTCAGCGACCTCGGCCAGGCCAAGAAGATCATCGTCGACAAGGACAACACGACGATCGTCGAAGGCCTCGGCAAGAAGAAGGATCTTCAGACCCGTTGCGATCAGATTCGCATGCAGCTTGAAAAGTCCACCAGCGACTACGACAAGGAAAAGCTCACCGAACGTCTGGCGAAGCTGACGAGCGGCGTGGCGGTCATCAATGTCGGCGCCGCGACCGAAGTCGAGATGAAGGCCCGCAAGGACCTGGTCGAAGACGCCCTGCATGCCGCCCGCGCGGCGGCGAAGGAGGGCTATGTCGCCGGCGGCGGCGTCGCCCTGCTGCGTGCGATCACGGCCGTCAACGACGCCCGCGGCAAGGCCAAGGGCGATGAACGCCTCGGCTTTGACATCATCGCCGCGGCGCTCGAATCCCCGGCGCGGCAGATTGCCGAAAACGGCGGGGTCGACGGCGATGTCGTCGTCGAGACCGTCAAGGACGGCAAGGGCCACTTCGGCTACAACGCCGCGACCGGCCAGTACGAAGACCTCGTCAAGGCGGGGATCATCGACCCGGCGCTCGTGGCGCGGACCGCGCTCCAGAACGCCGCCTCCGTCGCCGCGCTGATGCTCACGACGAACGTCATGATCACCGAGCTCAAGGACGATGAAAAGGTCAATGAAGGCGCCATCGCCTGATGTCCGCAGCCGACTTCGATCTGTGAGTTGACTCATGAAGCCCACGGATTGAATCCGTGGGCTTCGTGTTCAAAGGATGACCATGCCCGCCCAGCGCGACTATTACGAAATCCTCGGCGTGGAGCGCACCGCCAGCTCCGAGGACATCAAGCGCTCCTACCGCCGCTGCGCCATGAAGTATCACCCGGACCGCAACCCGGGCGATGCGGAGGCCGAGGCGAAGTTCAAGGAATGCGCCGAGGCGTTTGAAGTGCTCGGCGATGCGGAGCGGCGGCAGCGCTACGACCGTTTCGGGCACGAAGGCCTGCGCGGCCAGGGCATGCATGATTTCCATGGCATGAACGCCAACGACATCATGTCGATGTTCGAGGAGGCCTTCGCCGGTTTCGATCTGGGCAGCATCTTCGGCGGCGGACGCGGACGTTCGGCGCGCGGGTACGATCTTGAAACCTCGATCGACATCGAACTGCACGAAGTGCTCGAAGGCACGACGCGACAGGTCCAATTCACGAGACAGGATTTGTGCGGCACATGCACCGGCTCCGGCGCCAAGCCCGGCACCACGCCCGCCACCTGCTCCACCTGCGGCGGACAGGGCAAGGTCGCCATGCGGCAGGGATTCTTTCAGATGGTGCGCCCCTGCCCCGACTGCGGCGGCGCGGGGAGCATCGTTAAGGACAAGTGCCTCGACTGTCACGGGTCCGGCCGAAAGCCGCTGGCGCGGACGCTCGATGTGAAAATCCCCGCGGGCATTCACGATGGGCAGATCATCCGTGTCGGCGGCGAAGGCGAACCCGGTTCGCCCGGAGCGCCACGCGGCGACCTGCATGTCGTCGTCCGCGTGCAGCAGCACAAGCTTTTTGAGAGGCACAACGACGACCTCGTCCTGCGCATGCCGGTCAGCTTCACACAGGCGGCGCTGGGCGCGAAGGTCGATGTGCCGACGCTCGATGGCCAGACGCTCTTGACGCTCAAGGCGGGCACGCAGCATGGGCAGACGTACACGCTTTCGGGCGAAGGTCTGCCGAATCTGCGCAGCCCGCGGCGCGGCGACATGATCGTGCAGATTCTCGTGGAGATTCCCCGCAAACTCAGCGAGAAGCAGGCCGCCCTGCTGCGCGAGTTCGCCGAAACGGAAAACAAGCAGGTCATGCCGCAGAGCACGGGTTTTCTGGATAAGATCAAAAGTTACCTCAGTGGTGATGGATAACGATGAGCGAAGAACAAACACATGACGAATCGGTGAATCCCGCGGACGACATGTCGCAGGCCCCCGCGCCCGGCGCGCCGGCGTCCGATCCGCTCGCCAAACTCCAGTCGGAGCGCGATGAGCTATACGGCCGGCTCCAGCGTGTCTCGGCGGATTACCAGAACTACATGCGACGCGCCGAGGCAAACCTCGGCGACTCGATCGCATTCGCGCGCGGCGACCTGCTCAAGCTCTTCCTCCCCGTACTCGATCACTTCGACACCGCCCTGTCGATGGCGCCCAAGTCCGACGACGGCAAGGCGCTTTATGAAGGCGTGCGCATCGTGCGCGATGAGCTGATCAAGGTGCTCGAGCAGGCGGGCGTCGAGCGGTTCGAGCCGACGGTCGGCGAGCCGTTCGACCCGCATCGTCACGAAGCGATGCTTCAGCAGAAGGCCGAGGGCGTCGCGCCCAATCACATCGCCGCCACGTTCTCGCCCGGCTACGTCTTCCGCCAGCGCACGCTCCGCCCGGCGAAGGTCGCCGTCGTGCCTCAGTCGTAAGGAACCGCCATGCCGACGTACGATTACCGCTGCGACAACTGCGGGCACGAAGTCGAAGTGTTCCAGTCGATCACCGCCAAGCCGCTCCGCAAATGCCCCGAGTGCGGCAAGAACACCTTCAAACGCCTCATCGGCACCGGCGCCGGCGTGCTCTTCAAGGGCGACGGCTTCTGGCAGACCGACTATCGCTCCGAGGGATACAAAAAAGCCGCCGACGCGGAAAAGCCCAAGTCGGAAACGAAGTCCGAAACTAAATCCGATTCCGCCGCGTCCTCCTCCGACGCCAAACCGGCCAAACCCGCCGAGTCCAAACCGGCGAAAAAGCCCGGTAAAAAGCCCAACAAGAAAGATTGACGCCCATCATCAAAGCTGTGGCACAGCCGCCCCCGGCTGTGCTTTCATATCCGCATCATTCGCACGGTCGAGGGCGGCCATGCCACAGATCACCCACGAACGCAGCCTCCAGATTTGTGATCAATCCGCCTCAAGCACCAGCCGGTAGCGCGGGCTGCCGTGTTCGAGTTTCTCGAACGCGTCATTGATCTGCGACATCTTGTAGTGTTCGGTGATCGGTTCGATCTTGTGCCTCGCACAGAAGTCGAGCATCTTGCGCACGGTCGCCGGGTTGCCCAGCGGGCTGCCCGCCAGCGACTTCTGCCCGGCGATGAGCGAGAAACCGATGACGCCGAAGTTGCCGGTGACCGCGCCGACGGTGTGCAATGTTCCGCCGCTGGCCAGCGCGCCGACGTATTCCTGCCAGTTGAGGTTGGCGTTGGTCGTGTTGATGATCAGGTCGAACTTGCCTTTGACTTTCTCCAGCGCCCCCGCATCCTTCGTGTTGACGAATTCGTCCGCCCCGAAGCTCATCGCCTCGGCCTTCTTGTCCGCGGAAGTCGAGAAGGCCGTCACTTCGCAGCCCCATTTGTCGAGGAACTTGATCGCCATGTGCCCCAGTCCGCCGATGCCGATGACGCCGACACGCGCGGTGGGAGCCAGGTCATGCTGCACGATCGGGTTGAACACGGTGATCCCGCCGCAGAAAAGCGGGCCGGCGGTTTTGGGATCGACGCCGGCGGGGAGTTTCGTGACCCAACCCCAATGCGCCCGCACACGATCGGCGAATCCGCCGTGCCTTCCGACGATGACGCCTTCGGCTGTCGCACAGAGATTGTGACGCCCGCTGATGCAGTAGTCGCAGTGCATGCACGACTGGCTGAACCATCCGAGGCCGACCGTGTCGCCGACCTTCAGATGCGGCACGCGCTCGCCGACCGCCGCGACCGTGCCCGCCACTTCGTGCCCCCCGACGAACGGATACTGCGTCATGCCCCATTCGTTGTCGCGCATCGACAGGTCGCTGTGACAGATGCCGCAGTAGGCGACCTTGATCTCGACTTCGTCAGCGTTGAGCCGGCCCGGATCGTACTGAAACTTCTGGAACGGGGCGCCCTGCTTGGGCGCGGCGTAGGCGTTGAACATCGCGGTACTCCTGTGAAAATGTTCCCACATGATACCCGCCGCGATGTGAGTTGGGCGCGAAATCTGAAAGCTCAGGGATGGCCATCCCTGAGCTTTCCGCATCTACTCGATACGCACCGGCTCGAAGATCACGCCGCTTTCCGCCTTGCGCGCGAAATATCCCATGACGTCCAGCGACCCGATGTTCTGGCGGATCATGTACGCCGCGCGGACCAGGTCGGCTTTCTGCAACTGCTCCATCGATGCTTTGGTCGCATTGAGCCGCACGCTGTAGAACGCGCAGTCTTCGTGCTGAATGAGCACGACGCGCTTCAGCTCGTGTGCCTCGACGAGGAACTTGAGTTCATCGAGGACGCCGGCCTCTTCGAGCCGCGCCGCCGAATACCCCGCCAGACACGCCGGCCCCCCCGGGAGCGCGACGCGATCATACCGCGGCAATTTCAGCCCGTTCTGCAGAAAGTCATCATACTGCTCGCACACGCGCCCGTCTGAACAATAGAGAGCCGCCGCGTGCATGCGCTTGGTGTGATACGGAAGTTTGGATTCGTATTGCATGTCGCTCGCAGGTTGAAGAAGTCCCCGCCGTAGCTCCGCGGGCTTCAGAGTTGTCATTTCATGTGCTTGATGATCGCGTCGCCGAATTCGGAGCACTTGAGCAGCTTGGCGCCGTCCATGAGGCGTTCGAAGTCGTAGGTCACGGTCTTCGCCCCGATCGCGCCGTCCATGCCTTTGATGATCAGGTCGGCGGCTTCGGTCCAGCCCAGGAAGCGGAACATCATTTCGCCTGACAGAATGACGGAGCCGGGGTTGACCTGGTCCTTGCCGGCGTACTTGGGGGCGGTGCCATGGGTGGCTTCGAAGATGGCGTGGCCGGTGTGGTAGTTGATGTTGCCGCCGGGGGCGATGCCGATGCCGCCGACCTGCGCGGCCAGGGCGTCGGAGATGTAGTCGCCGTTGAGGTTGAGCGTGGCGATGACGCTGTACTCGGCGGGGCGCGTGAGGATCTGCTGGAGGAAGGCGTCGGCGATGACGTCCTTGATGATGATGTCGCGGCCGTTTGCGGTGATCTTCGTCCAGGGGCCGCCGTCGATGAGTTGGCCCTTGTACTTGGTCTTGGCCAGCTCGTAGCCCCAGTCACGGAAGCCGCCTTCGGTGAACTTCATGATGTTGCCCTTGTGCACGAGCGTCACGTTGGGCTTATTGTTGTCGATGGCGTACTGGATCGCCGCATCGACGAGGCGCTGCGTGCCTTCGCGGCTGACCGGCTTGATGCCGTAACCGGCGCTGGCGGGGAAGCGCACCTTCTTGAAGCGATCCGGGAAATTCGCCTTGAGCAGTTCGCCGAATTTCTTCGCGTCGTCGGTCCCTTCCTGGAACTCGATGCCGGCGTAGATGTCTTCGGTGTTCTCACGGAAGATGACCATGTCGATTTCTTCGGGCTTTTTGACGGGCGACGGCACGCCGGTGAAGTAGCGCACGGGGCGCAGACAAGTGTACAGATCCAGAAGCTGGCGCAGCGCCACGTTCAACGACCGGATGCCGCCGCCGACCGGCGTCGTCAGCGGGCCCTTGATGCCCACGAGCAGATCACGGAACGCCGCGACGGTCTCGTCCGGCAGCCAATTCCCCGTCTGGTTGAACGCTTTCTCGCCAGCGAGCACTTCCTGCCATGCGATCTTGCGCTTGCCGCCGTACGCCTTCTCGACCGCCGCATCGAACACGCGGACGCTCGCCCGCCAGATGTCCGGCCCTGTGCCGTCGCCTTCGATAAAGGGGATGATCGGATGATCGGGAACCTGAAGCTTGCCGTCGGCGGACATGCTGATTTTGCTGGCGGTGGCCATCGCGAAAGTCTCCATGAATCGAATCTTCGGGGGTTGAAAAGACCGTAAAGATAGCCGAAAAAGATGCACCACGCAAAGATCAGCGCGTCAGCCGTTTAGCGAGGCCGCTCGCGGCCTGCTTTCACGCTCATTCACGGAACCGACCAGAGAATGACCGTCGCATCATAATTCCCGCCCGTGGCGAGCGTCTTGCCGTCGGGGCTGAACGCCAGGCACAGCACGCCGTGGTTATGCGCCTTCGTCGTCGAGCGCAGCTTGAGGTTCGTCGCGTCGTAGATCCGCAGATCGTCGCCCGCCAGCGCGAGCGTCCTGCCATCCGGGCTGAACGCCGCGGCGTTCAAGTCCGCCACCTCGCCCTCGATCTCGCTCGTCGTCCCGTCGGCGACGTTCCAAATCTGCGCCTTGCCGAATCGTGCCCATGCAAATATCCGCTTCCCGTCCGGCGACACCGCCAGCACGCTCACCTCGCGCCCCCGCCGCTCCTCCCCAAGCGTCCGCTCGATCCTCCATGTCTTGCCATCCACGATCGACACCCGCCCGTCCCGCCCGCCGAGTGCGATCATCGACCCCGCCCGCGCGATCGACATGAATTCGCCGTCGACGCGCGTCACGAACTTGTGGTCCTTCAATTGCCACACATACATTCCGTGCGGCCCGAACCCGCCCCGGCTCGGCGACATCACTTCGCCTCCCGCCCCGTCGAGCGCCATCGTCGGAAAATCCCGGTCGCCGTCGGAGAACATCGTCACCATCCGATGATCCGGCAGGTTGTACACGCGCACCTGCCTCAGCGCCGCCGCTGCGAGATTCTCCCCGTCCGCCGTGAACCCCATCGTCGCGAACGGTCCGTCGCCGTCGAAAATCGCCACCACCTTCTGATCCTCAAGCCGATGCACCCGCAGCTTCCCCACCGCCCGCGTCTCGCTCAACAATCCCTCGCCTATCGCCAGATACTTCCCGTCCGGCGAAAACGCCACGCCGTGCACCGCGTATTTCTGATCGCTGATGACGCGCTGCTGCGTCGGCCCGCTCTGCGCCGAGGCGACGCCGGCGATCCACCCGCAGATGATCCATACCCAAAGCCAATTTCGCATCAGCGATGTCCTCAATGTTGAATGCAAAAGTCGCCGAACTCGCCGCTCGCCGCCGTGTCGTCACTGGCGGCTTTGCGAATCTTATCGCCCATCAGCCGGGCCACCTCGGCGACAAACGCCTCGACCTCGCGCGGCTCGCCTTCGGCGACGAGTTCGACGCGGCCGTCGACGAGATTTTTGACGTAACCCGTCACCGAAAAGTTCCCGGCGGCGCGGGCGGCCGTGTATCGAAACCCCACGCCCTGCACATGCCCGCTGTATCGCACCGTCCGGCGAATCATGCCTGTCATCATAACACGCTCGGCACATTGCACCCGGCCGCGCCGAACCCGACAATGCGGGCATGGATGAACCGGTTGTGATTGCCACATGGTCGTTCGGAGCGATCGCCAACGCCGCCGCCTTTCCGCTGCTCGACGCGGGCGGGTCGTGCCTCGACGCCGTCGAAGCCGGCTGCTGCGCCGTCGAGGCCGACGAAAAAGTCGCCAGCGTCGGTCGCGGCGGCCTGCCCGACGAAACCGGCGAAGTCAGTCTCGACGGATGCATCATGACCTCGCCCGCCCGGCGCGGAGCCGTGTGCTTCGTCCGCCGGTACATGCACGTCGTCTCGATCGCCCGGCGCGTCATGGAAAAAACGCGCCACATCCTCCTCGCCGGCGAAGGCGCCGAGGACTTCGCCGCGCGCGAAGGGTTCACGCCGACCGCCCTGCTGACCGACGTCGCCCGCGCGAAATATGAAACATGGAAAGCGGCGCACCCGACCGGCGACTACGTCACGCCGGCGAACATCGAGGAGAATCACGACACGGTCTGCGTCCTCGCGCGTGACCGCGCCGGGCGACTCGCCGGGGCGTGTTCGACGAGCGGGCTGGCGTACAAGATGCACGGCCGCGTCGGCGACTCGCCGATCATCGGGCATGGTCTGTACGTCCATCCCAAATTCGGCGCCGCCGCCGCGACGGGAACGGGCGAACTGGTGATGGGCGTGTGCGGATCGTATGCGATCGTCGATGCGATGCGCCGCGGCGCTTCCCCGCTGCAGGCGATCGTCGAATCGCTCCAGCGTATCCGTGATGAGTACGCGCTGCGCGAGGAGCATCAGGTCGGCTTCATGGCGATGACGCCCGCCGGCGAATGCGCCTCCGGTTGTCTGCGGCGCGGATTCACAATGGCCGTCACGACTTCCGCCGGCGCGGTGCAGCGCGAACCGGATACGATACTGCTGACATGAGCAGTCTCTTCACAGCCCGCATCGCCGGCGAGTCGCATCGCTACGCCCATGTCGCGCTCGAACAGGGCCTCGAAAAACCCGGCGGGCTCACCTATCTGATTCCCGATACGCTGCATGATCTGCGCGTCGGCGACCGTGTCATCGTGCCGCTGGGCCGCAACGATCGCCCCGTCAGCGGTTACGTGCTCAACATCTCCGACGACGCCGACGTCGATCCGCTCAAGCTCAAGGCGATCGCGTCCAAGGATCGGCTCGCCGTCAATCTGCCGGACGATCTGGTGGAGCTGGCCCGCTGGGTGAGCCGGTACTACTGCTGCCCGCTGGGCATGGTCTTCGCCACGATGCTCCCGGCCGCGGTCAAAAAAGGCATCGGCCTCGTGCGCAAAACCTACGTCGATCTGCACGACCCGATCGCCACGATCGCGCTGGCGTCGATCGTGCACGAGCACGGTCTCAAAGGCAAGCAGGCCGACGTGCTCGGCGTCGCGCTGGAGATGGCGCGCCTCGGCAAGATGCCCGTCGACCCCAAAACACTCGCCCATGCCGCCGGCGCCAAAAGCATCTCGCCCGTCACCGGCCTGATCGAACGCGGCCTGCTCAAACAGATTGTCAAAACCGAAGTGCAGGCCATCTGGGCCGAACACGCCGTCGAAGAAAACAAGCACCTGACGCTCAATGACGATCAGCAAAAAGTCCTCGACGCCATCGCCGCTTCCCTCGACGGCGCTTTCGCCGCCCTGCTGCTGCACGGCGTCACCGGCAGCGGCAAGACCGAGGTGTACATCCGCGCGATCGAAGAGGTCGTCAAGCGCGGCAAGCGGGCGATCGTGCTCGTGCCCGAAATCGCACTGACGCCGCAGACGGTCGGCCGGTTCATCGGCCGGTTCAAGCATGTCGCCGTGCTGCACTCGGGTCTGACGGCGGCGCAGCGCCATCAGCAATGGACGCTCATCCGCGACGGCTGGGCCAACGTCATCGTCGGCGCACGGTCGGCGATCTTCGCGCCCGTCGATAACCTCGGCCTGATCGTCGTCGACGAAGAACACGACGGCAGCTACAAGCAGGACAACGCCCCGCGCTATCACGCGCGCGATGTGGCGGTCAAAAGGGCGCAGATGCTCGGCGCGACGGTTCTCATGGGCTCCGCCACCCCCGCCCTCGAAAGCTATTACAACGCCACCACGCGCGGCGCGTACAAGCTGCTGTCCCTGCCCAAGCGCGTCTCGCAACAACCCCTGCCGCGCGTCGAGATCGTCGATCTGCTCGACGAGCGGCGCAAACGCAGCGAGTACACCGGCAAAGGCGGCATCCATCTGTTGAGCGTCAAGCTCGAACAACTATTGCGGCAGACATTCAAGGACGGCGGGCAGGCGATGCTGCTGCTCAACCGGCGCGGGTTCGCCAACTACATCGCGTGTCCCGATCACCGGTGCGGGTGGATCATGAAGTGCGAGCACTGCGATGCGAACATGGTCTACCACGTCAGCGCCGCGATCCCCAGCGGCGGACTCGTGCGCTGCCACTACTGCGGTTTTGAGAATCGTCAGCCGACGGTCTGCCCGGTCTGTTCGCGGAAGGTCACGATGTTCGGCCTCGGCACGCAGCGCGTCGAGCTGGAGATCGAACGCAAATTCCCGGATGTGAAGTTCGCGCGGATGGACTCAGACGCCATGCGCACCGCGACCGATTACGCCCAGGTGCTCGACGCCTTCAAGCGCGGGGAGATTCGCCTGCTCGTCGGCACGCAGATGATCGCCAAGGGGCTGGACTTTCCGAACGTGCGGCTCGTGGGCGTCATCAGCGCGGACACGGCGCTGAGTCTGCCGGACTTCCGCGCGGCGGAGCGGACGTTTCAGATGGTGTGCCAGGTGGCGGGCCGCAGCGGGCGCAGCACCGCGGGCGGGCGCGTCGTGATTCAGACCTTCACGCCGGCGCATCCGGCGATCGCGCTGGCGGCGATGCACGACTACGTGAAATTCGCGGCCGACGAACTGGCGCACCGCAAGCGGGCGAAACTGCCGCCGATCACGCGCATGGCACGCCTCATCGTGCGCGATGAAGCGCTTGAAAAAGCGCAGGCGGAGGCGACGAAACTCGCGGGGGTGATCCGGGCGGTGAAGGACGATCTGAATCTCGAAGCGAGCATCGTCGGCCCGACCCCTGCCCCGATCAGCCGCATCGGCGGATATCACCGGCAGCAGATCGAAATCGCCGCCGAGAACGCCGCGGTGATTCAGCAGTTGCTTGCCGCGGCGCGCTCGGCCGACCTGCTGCGCTCCGACGCGCGGACGGCGGTGGATGTGGACCCGATCAGTTTGATGTGACGCGGAGTGCTAAGCCGCAAGCGGCTCAGAGGAGCGTGGTCCACTCGAAGGATTCGAGGTGGCGGCGGAGCGTGATGATGGTGGGGAATTTCTTGAGGACTTTGCTGCGTTGGAGGCCCATGCAGATGGCGCGGGTTTCGGGGGGCTGGCGGTGGTAGTGTTCGCGGCCGCCGAGGCATTCGTGGAAGACGGTGACGCAGTCCATGATGTCCTGCCGCTGCTTGTAGCGCGTGGGCTTGCCCCAGTTGTAGAAGTCGACGAGCTTGATATTGAAGCTGACGCCGATGGGCTCGATGAGGATGTTCTGACTGTGTACGTCGGCGTGGTACTCGCCGACGGCGTGTACGGCTTCGAGGCCGCGTACGAGTTGGTAGAGCACGTGCAGGGCGCGGAACGGCGTCAGACGCTTGCCGCGGTGCTGCGCGATCCACTGCTCAAGCTGCATGCCCCGCGCCAGATCGGACACGAGGCAGAGCACTTTGTGCTTGCGGACGGTGAGCATCTCGGTGTGATGATATTGAAGAACGATCGGGCAATGACGCAGGGCGTTGATCTTGCGGGCGTACCAGATGGTGGAGCGGTTATCGGGATTGCGATGCGGGAAGTAGAGTTTTGCGGCGCGGTGGATGCCGGTGCCGACTTCCTGAATCTGATAGACCTCGCCTTCGGTGCCTTTGCCCAGGAGCGCGACGACTTCGTAGCGCGAGCCGATCTTGCGACCGGGGCGAAGGTCGAAACTCTCGACGCGCGGCAGTTTATCGTAGGACTTTCTGGACACGCAGGTCTCATTCAAAGGCGAGTGGGCCGGAGCGAAGGGGGTATGATACCGGCTGCCGCGGGGGATGGAAAAGGTATCAAAAGGCCCGCAGTGGGACACCGCGGGGCGTTGCTCGCATGTTCTCATGACTGAGGCGCAAGGCATCAGCGAATCGATATGTAGTGACTCATTCTTGTCAATTCGGTGGGTCCCACGCATGGGCAGCCCGCGGTGATCTGCAAATCCCGCGGGACATCGTGTTAGATTTGCCGTGAATCTGTGACATATATACGAGCTAAAGGCGACCCACATGACCATCAATCAGAAAATGCAGTTGTTCGTACGCCTGCTAACAGATCATCAGAGCAGGCTTTATGCATATATTCTCACGAGCGTCGGCGATGCGGACGCGGCGGGGGACATTCTGCAGGATACAAACCTGGTGCTCTGGGAAAAATGGGAACAGGCGATGGGGGCGGGGAGTTTCACGGCTTGGGCGTACGGCGTGGCGCGGCATAAGGTGCTCACCTACGCACAGCGGAAGGGTCGCGATCGGCTGGTGTTCGACGCGTCGATGCTGGATCTGATCAGCACGGAAGCGGTGCGGGCGGCGGAAGAGACCGGCGGACGGATCGGACAGCTCAAACACTGCATCGAGACGCTGCCGGAGCATGCCCGCAAGGCGCTGACCGCGCGGTACGAGGGCGGCAAGTCATTGGGGCAGATCGCCGAACTGATCGGCCGGTCGGTCACCGCGACGACGCAGTTGCTTTATCGCACGCGGGTGGCGCTGCTGGAGTGCATGGAGACCGCTGAGACGGGGCGGAAGGAACATCCATGAGCACGGCGGCGGATCGTCATCATGAATTTGAATCGCTGATCGAAGCCATGCTTGATGGGCAAATCACAGCGGCGGGCCGATCGGCGCTTCAGGAGATGGTGCGAAGCGATGCGGAGCTGCGGCGGATGTATGCACGCATGGTCGTTCTGCACGCGTCGCTGGACTGGCTGTCCGGTCGGGTTCGCTCCTCGTTGAAACCGACGGGTGAGCAGCAGAGTGCCCCGGTTCGCATCTACGGTGCGGAGCGTCGGTTGGTGAGGTCGTATCGTTGGCTGGTCGCGGCGGTGATCGCCATCGCGGTCGGCGTCTGGTTCCTTTATTTCAACGAGCGATCATCTGACGCGCCTGCGCGCTTCGCACGCGTGCCGGCCTTCGCCACACTGACCGATGTCTCCGACGACGCGCAGTTCATGGACATGGCCAACGGCGTCTCGCCGAGGCTAGGCGAGACGCTTGCGAACGGGACGGTGTCGCTCGACAGCGGCACGGCACAGATCATGTTCAACTCCACCGCCGTCGTCGACATGACCGGCCCATGTCGGTTTGAAGTGACGGACGTCAACCGCGGCCGGCTGACACGCGGTCAGTTGCACGCCTTCGTGCCGGCGGCGGCGCGCGGCTTTGTGATCGAAACCCCCAACGGCGTGCGATTCACGGACCTCGGCACGGAGTTCGATGTGTCGACAGCGCGGGGTGTAGGCACGCTTGCGCTGGTCCGAAAAGGTCGCATCGATTCGAGTGATGTTCGGGGCGACTCACGCGAGATGACCATCGGTCAATGGATCGTGGCGGATGCGAATGGGCGGTGGGTGCGGGCTTCGCAGACGCCGCCGGCGATGAATCCGCTGGCGATGGTGTGGTTCAATCCCGCCATGCCCGAGGCCGACCCGCTGTCGATTGGTGTGGCGCTAAACCGGCTGCGGAGCGGTGTATCTACCCAAGGTGCGCCCGTTACCAATGCGACGGACGACTGGATCATCGAAGCATGGGCGCGACCGGCGGGCGAAATACGCAACGGCATCGTCGCCTACAACGGCGACCCGTCGCGCTCGGGCTTCGGGATCCTCCGGTCTGGCAATCATTGGGCGGGGTTGATCGGCGGCGTGACGATCCTGCGCGACGCCGAACCGATTGCGGCGGACCAATGGGTCCATCTGGCGCTGGCGCGACGCGGCGGCATGACCCGGTTGTACATCGACGGTCAGTTGGCCGCGCAGTCGTCCGCTGGTCCGCGCCCCGCCGCCGGCGAATTCAGCATCGGCGGCTTCGCCAATCTCGATCAGGACTTCAATGGACAGATTTACAGCATTCGGATTGCTCGTCTCGATGCGGACTACGACCCGGCACCATCCCTGGCGGATTCGCCGAACCATTCAACGGCGGATGGCCCACTTAATACATTGCCTGAACAGAAGGAGAATTCCAAATGATTCGCAAGACGCTTCCCATCACCGCCGCGTTGGTCATCGCTCTTGGCCCGTCGCTGACGCGCGGTGACGTCTACACATGGGACACATCGCCCGGCACCATCGGCGCCGGCAACGGCACCATCACCGGCGGCACCGGCACGTGGAATACGACTAACGGCAACTGGACCACCGACGCCGGCGCAAACAACGTCGCATGGCCCGGCTCCGGCACGGACAATGACGCCGTCTTCGGCGCCGCCGCCGGAACCGTCTCCATCGCCGCCGGCGGCGTCACCGCCAACGACATCACCTTCAACAACACCAGCGGCACGTATGTCATTCAGAGCAATTCCCTGACGCTCAATGGCGCCACGCCGACCATCACACTCGACAACGTCGCCGCCACGATCAATTCCTCGCTGATCCTCTCCAGCGACGCCAACATCAATATTTCCAATGTCACCGCCCAGCGTCTATTGAACCTCGGCGGCGGACTGACCGGCACGAACCGCAGCATCGCCGTCACCGTCAACGGCACCAACCCCGTCTTCTCCGGCATCGCCATCAACGCCGTCGGCAGCTACAGCGGGTCGCTGAGCGTCACCAACACCTCCGGCACCGGGCAGGCCCAGCTCGGCATCAACCTTGCCGCCGCTCAGAACGCCCTCATCGACACCGATGTGACGCTCAACACCGTCTACTTCCAGCTCGGCAACGGTGCCAGCGGCAATCAGATCCAGGTCCGCTCCCTCGCCGGCAACAGCACCTCCAACAACGTCTCCTCCGACAACCGTGCCAACACCCTCGTCATCGGCACCAACAACAACACCCTGACCACCACCACCTACAGCGGCAACGTCACCAATGGCGGCGGCGGCGGAGCCAACCTCTCGCTCATCAAGAACGGCACCGCCACGCAGGTCCTCGCCGGAACCAACACCTACACCGGCTCGACCCAGATCAACGGCGGCGTCCTGCGACTCTCCAACCTCTCCTCCTCCAGCGCCCTGTCCTTCACCAACAACGCCGTCCTCGAAACCTCCGCGTCGATGACCCTCGGCAACAATGTCACCATCGCCTCCGGCCAGTCCGGCACGATGCGCATGACCGGCGCGACCAACACCACGCTCACCGGCAACTACACCGCCATGGCCGGCACGCTCACGCTCGACATGTCCAACGTCGACACCACCTACAAGGGCTTCATCATCAACTCCGCCAGCGGCCCCACCGGCACCGTCAACATCATCGGCGCGACCGGCTCCAACCACAGCCAAATCGGCCTGACCACCTCCACCTTCCAGGCCTTCTTCGCCAACGCCAAAGTCGTCCTGCCCACGACCGGCCACGTTTACATCGCCGCCGGCAATGGTTCGTCCACCAATATCTCCTTCGGCGCCCTCGACGGCGGCAACCCCGCTTCCAATCCCGGCGCTCAGAGCGGGACCTACATCGGTTTCGACAACCGAACCGGAGCCATCACCATCACCGGCGCCTACGACGGCGACTTCGCCGGCATCATCTACAACGGCTCCGGCTCCGGCCCCCTCGTCCTCACCAAGAACGGCGCCGGCACGCAGATCTTCAGCGGCGCCAACCTCTACACCGGCGCGACCGCCGTCAACGGCGGCGAACTGCTCATCAACAACTCCCTCGCCTCCAGCGGCGTCAGCGTCGCCACAAATGCGGCCGTCGGCGGCAAGGGCACGATCAGCAATGATCTCGCCCTCGGAACGGGCAACTTCGTCTTCGATCTCGCCTACGTCAACGCCAATGCACTGACCGTCAGCGGCACATTCACATGGGACGCCAGCTTCGGCGTCGACAATCTCGTCGCCGCCGACGGGTCCGCCATGAACTGGGCTTTGATCGCCGACGGCGTCTACAAGCTGCTCAATACATCCGCCACGTTCAATTCCGGCAACATCGAGAACTTCGGCTTCGCCAACGCCCTCGACCTCGGCGGCGGGCGCAAGGCCTACTTTTCGCAGGGGAGTCTGAATCTGAATCTGGTGACGATCCCCGTCCCCGCCGCGATGCCCGCGGGACTTTCGCTGATGGGCGCTCTGCTGATGCGCCGCAAGCGCTGACCTCAATAGCTCAGGGAGGGCCATCCCTGAGCTTTCCCGGAGCAAATGCTGCTTATGCGCCGACGCGCCTTTACATTGATCGAGCTTTTGGTCGTCGTGAGCATCATCGCGCTGCTGGCGGCGCTCCTGCTTCCATCGCTGCGGCAGGCGAAGATCGCCGCGCGACGCGTGGTGTGCATGTCGAATCTGCATCAGTGGGGCGTGGCGCTGCTCAGCACGTCGGCTGACAACGTCGGCAAACTGCGCCAATCCACCCGCGGCGGCTCCAATCCCAACATGCGCAATGCCGCCAATGTCTGGTACGCCAATCCGTACTCCGACGAGTGGTCGATTCCCTTGCTTGCGTCCTATCTGCCGGGCGTCGATCTGAATGCGAAGGTGATCGGCGGCGTGTGGCGTTGCCCGTCCGCATCGGCCGATTGCAACCTGACCACATATGACACGTACTGGCTGAACGTCGGCGCAACTTATGGGTACGTCAATCTCCGCTACAACATCCTGACGGGCGTCGATCAATGGTCCGCCGCCGCCAGCGCGACGGCCCAACGCGAATTGGTCGGCACACGACCCGGCGGCGCCGCGCAGATCATGATGAGCGACATCCTCTACAAATGGACCTACGGCGGATGGTCCTACAACGACGGCAAAGTCGCCGCATCGGGACATTACTCCGCGATGGGTTTCGCCTACACCGACTACGGTCCGCCGCAGTTCGAAGGCGTCAACCGACTCTACGGCGACCTGAGCGTCAAATGGAAAGACGGCGCCGAGTACGACCCCGCCGCCATGCAGGCCCTCAACGTCGGGCTCGGCTGGGTCCGCGGCGGCGCCAGCGATACCTACTTCTATTGAACCCGCCCGGCCTCAGCGCTCCCTCAATGGCCGACAACATCCAACCGCATTGACCCGCCCGCAACGACTCCTTTCGACACATGATCATCGCGCGTGCCTTCATCCGCGCCCCGAGCATATTCAGAAGACCATCAGCCGCGTCGACTTCGCCCGCCTGACGCAGAACACCCCGCCCCGAACCCCTGGAAGCCATGAGGCAGGAGCAGTGTCATGAGTCTGCCGCAGTACATCATTGATGCGGCTCACCGGCTGAAATCACACCTGCGGCACAGCCGCTTAACATCACAGCTCGAAAGGAGCTTAATGATGAGTCACGCAGATGAAAGTGAAAAACCCACGGTGGGACACCGTGGGTTCCGGGGGTTTGACGGAAGGCGACGGGTCAGTTGCCGACGATGAGTTCGACGCCGTTGGAAGTCGGGAGGTTGAGGGCGCCGTGGGCGTCGGCGGCGGCGTCGGCGACGGGGCCCTTGGCGGAGTCGACAAGCTCGAGGATCTTGCGAAGGTGCAGGTCCGAAAGCTGATTGCCGTTGGCACGGGCGCTGTGGGCGAGGTCCTGGAGGAGTTGGACTTGCATGGCGGCGCCGCGCTTGCCGGCGAGGGCGGCGTCGGCGAGGGCGACCTGCGCTTCGGGCTGGGGCATGAGGGCGAGCACATCGGCGGCGGCGAGCGTCACAGGGTCGCGCGTGTCATTGAGCGCTTCGAGCAGGGCCGGCTTGGCGTCGGCGACGTGGAAGATCGTGCTGTTGGCGAAGGTCAGGTCCTTGAGGATGCCCAGCGCGGTGAGGGCGTAGGTTTGGGCCTGATCATCGCTGAGCGTTCCGCCGGCGGCGGCTGCGGCGGCCTGCTTGAGCGCTTCGATCATCTTGTCTTTGCCAGCTTCGCGATCGGTCACGTAGACCATCGGCTTGTCGTCGACCATGCGGGTCATCGAGATGACTTCACCGGAACCGGCGAGGATCACGATGGGCGTGGCGGCGAGCTTGGAGATGCGGCGGGCGTTGGCGACGGTCGCCAGGGCCTGATCCATCGGCTGATTGACGACGATCAGGTCGACGCCGGGCGCGGTGGCGACCTGCGCCATGGCGACGTCGATGGAGTTGCCCAGCAGCATGCGGTACTGGCCGGCGCCCTCGATGAGCTGCGTCACGCTGTTGATCGCTTCGGTATCGGGCGCGATGGCGACGGCGTAGAGCTTGCCGGATTCACGGACGGCTTCGGAGAGGACGGGCACGACGCGCTGCGACCCGCTGAAGTCGGTCTGGGGCAGCGAGCGGGCGATCGTGAAAGCGGCCTCAAAGCGGACGCGTCGATCGGGGTAGTTCATGGCGGCGATGAGCGGCTGAATGCTGCCCTGCACGTTGAGCAGACTGATCGCCCCGCTGGTAGAGCTCAGAGCCGAGATTGCATCCAGGGCCAGGTCGGGGTCCATGTCGGCGAGCGCCCGCTGAAGGACGGGTTGAAGATGACTGGGGCCGGCGAGCGTCGCATAGAAGTGCGGGCTCTGCATCTTGGCGCTGTAGCTGGGGTCCTCGGCTCCGGCGGGCAGATGGTTCTCGCGGCGGAAATTGGCGGCGATCCACAAGCTGAACGCCGGCGAGAGTCCGCGGTTGATCTGCAGCGCCCGGCGGCAGGCCCGCATGGTCATCACATCCGCGAAGATCGGCGTGGGAATCTTCAGGAACGAAAGCCCCGTGCCCGAGTCATAGGTCCACATCAGGTTGAAGTCCGCATCGGGCTCCATGATGAGACTTTCGCGGTGGGCGTAGTAGTCTTCGCCGAGCATGAAGAACAGTCGGTCGGAGGAGGTTTCGACGGGGACGCCGGTGCGATCGACGATGCGGTCGTAGGCGAGTTTGAGGACCTTCTTGGTGTCGTCGCTGACATCCTTGCGATCGAGCTCCGCCTTGAGGTACGGCAGGGCCAGCGGGTAGCCGATGCGCGAGAGCACTTCGCCGACCTGCTGCTTGGGCACATCGGGCAGATCATGCAGGGCTTCACAGAGCGGGGCGACCATCGGGCGGCCGAGCGTCACCATCGTCTCGATGACATAGGGGCGGAGTATCTGATCTTCGTGATCGACGCTGAGGATGACGGCGAGCAACTGCGGGGCGGCATACTCACCGGCGCGCTTCAGGCGCGTCTGTGCATTGAGCCGGGCGCGGAGACCATCGTCGAGCGAAGTGATCGATTCACGGATGCGTTTGCCTTCGCGGGCGACGTCGAGGCGGGCGTCGTTGATGCGTTCGGAGACTTTCTTGGCCAGATCGCTGGGAGCGCCGCCCATGCGTTCGGTGCGCTGCAGGGTTTCGTCGTAGTCAGTGTAGGAGGAGATTTCCTCGATGACGGTGAGGATCTGTTCGCTGGGGAGGTTGAGGCCAAGGAATCCGGAGCCGGCGGTGTTGGCCATCTCAAGGTTGGCGACGCGGAGGTAGTGGATGTAATCCTCCCAGAGATCCAGCGCCTTCTTGAGATCGGGCGGAAGCGACTCGGCATCGCGGGGCTTGAGCGGCGTGGCTTCGCCGGCGACACCCGTCACCGCATCCTGCGCCATCAGAGGCGAAAACGAAAAAGCTGCGTAGACCACCGTAGCCGCGAGGAAGAGATGCGTGCGCGTCATTGAGATTTCCCTGAGTTGCCGGCGGCCTCGTGCGGGGACCGCTCTCCAAACGGTAAACCACCGATTCCACGTAAGATAACCCACTCCCATGCGGGTGTCAATCCGAGAATCGCAGATGTACCAAGCCCAAAGCGGCTTGATCAGCGGGCGTATTCCACACTCCGCGTCTCGCGAAGCACCGTGACCCGCACCTCGCCGGGGTAGGTCATTTCCTGTTCGACCCGATTGGCGATGTCGCGGGCGACCTTGGCGGACAGGGCGTCGTCGATCCGCTTGGCGTCGACGATGACCCGGACCTCGCGGCCGGCCTGAATGGCGTAGGCCTCCTTGACGCCGTCGAAGCTCGTGGCGATGCCTTCAAGCTGTTCGAGCCGCTTGACGTAACGCTCGAGCGTCTCGCGGCGGGCGCCGGGGCGGGCGCCGCTGATGGCGTCGGCGGCCATGACAATCGGGGTGTACGGCGTGGTGGATTCGATGTCGCCATGATGCCCGCCGATGGCGTTGAGCACGGCTTCAGATTCGTTGAACTTGCGGGCGAAGTCCATGCCGATCTGCGGGTGGCCGCCTTCGACTTCGTGGTCCATCGCCTTGCCGATGTCATGCAGGAATCCGCAGCGGCGGGCGATCGTGCCGTCAAGGCCCAACTCGTCGGCGATGACCTGGCAGAGGTACGCCACTTCAATGGAGTGGCGCAGAATGTTCTGCCCATAGCTGGTGCGGTAATAGAGGCGCCCCATCATGGCGCTGATCTTCGGATGCAGGCCCTGGATGTTCGCTTCGATGCACGCTTCCTTGCCGAACTTGACAAGTCGTTCCTCCATCTCCTTGTTGACCTGCTCGACGATTTCCTCGATGCGGGAGGGATGGATGCGGCCGTCTTCGATGAGGCGCTGAAGCGACTCGGCGGCGACGGCGCGGCGGACGGGGTCGAAGCAGGAGACGATGACGACGCCGGGCGTGTCATCGACGATGACGTCCACACCGGTCGCCTTCTCGAAGGCGCGGATGTTGCGGCCTTCGCGGCCGATGACCCGGCCTTTCATGTCGTCGGAGGGGATGTCCACGGCGGAGACGGTCGAGACGGAGGTGTGCTCGGCGGCGAAGCGCTGGATGGCCTGAAGCGTGATCTTCTGAGCGTTTTCCTTGGCTTCCTCCTCCGCTTTGGCCATCTCACGCTGCACGATCCGCCCCGCTTCGTGCTTGCATTCGGTTTCAACACGTTCCAGAAGCAGACGCTTGGCGTCCTCGACGCTCAACCCGGCGATATTCAATAGCTGATTGCGCTGCTGTTCGAGCAGGTCGTCGATCTGGGCTTCCTTGTTTTCGATGGTGGCGTTGCGTTCCTTGAGGCGTGCTTCGAGCTGGTCGAGGGACTTTTCCTTGGTCGAGAGCACATCGAGCTTGCGGTCGAGATTGTCCTCACGCTTGGCGATCCGGCGTTCGGTTTCCTTCATCTCGTCCCGCGTCGCGGCGATCTCCTTTTCGAAGGCGTCGCGCTTGGCGGACAGTTCCTCGCGGAAGTCCAGTTCGATCTGCTTTTTGGATGTTTCACCCTCGCGGCGGGCTTCGGACACGATCGACTCGGCTTCGGTGCGGGCGGCGGCGAGGGTCTTGCCGCCGAGCATGCCGACGAGGACGAATGAAACGGCTCCACCGGCGATGGCGGCGACCAGCAACCCGAGAATGAAGGTGCCGGTCTCGATGGCGGCCAGGGAGAGCGGGAACTGCAGAAGGTGCGTCATGGCGTGCCCCTTTCGTATACCGCTTGCGGGGTCATCGCATCTGCGGTGCGAGGACGCCGGGCGGCCGGGTTAAAGAGGCACGTACTGGGCGATCGTCAGCCGACCCACACGCCGGCTGAGGCGCAAACCATTAATCGACGAATCGATTGAACGATGAAACTTGATCCGGACAGCGCGCAGCGATAAACGCCCCGTACTGCTCGAATCCACACATGGTCACACCGGCCGGTGCTGAATTGTTCGTAACGTCCGGCCCACGCTTGCCTGCGGTCTGTCTTTGAATGAATCGTGTGTGTTGTAAGTTCAATCTATTCGTCCCTTGGATAAGGGCGTCTCCATTCGGAGACTCTTTAACGGTTCACGCGCGGCCTTCAAGTCGCCAGCACGTGCCGATTGTTCCCAACGAGCGGCGCCAGACCTCGAGAAGTGTTGGCGGCCCTTCTTTACGCATGTTAACGCTGCGCTTGCGGACTCGTCAAGTCGCCTCGTCGGCGTCTCCGACATGCCATTGCGATCGCCCACCAACCGTTGGCACCTGTCGACATTCGGACACCGCCCGCGTTCACATCGAACATCAATCGGCGCAACTGATACAGACCGCACAGGCGTGATCGTCATTTCTGACCTGAAATCGCCACATTGCAAGGGTCATCGGGAATTCCGTGCCGGTCCATTGTGGAACCCGACTTTAGCCCTCGGTTGTTCCATAATGGTCCACATTTCTTCAAACCTATTTCATTTCACAGCTTACGGATATTCGACGGGGCCGCGGTGTCCATATTGGTACAGAATTTTCAGAGGCACGATCAGCGGACAAGATTTCAGATCTTGCACGTAACGCATTGATTTATCTGGTGTTGCAAAAGCATACGAACAAGCTTTCACGTTTGGCACGCGGTTCGTTAATGGGTCCTACGACAACGTGCAAGGGGACAAGAAACGGACTGACCCAATTCCCCTTTTCTGAAAGGAACGAACCGTGCCGATCCCGATTCCTCTGACAGTCAAAGTGCTCGTCGTCCTGATGGACGACTCGGTCGTTCCGGGCCTCAACGAAGCGGCCAACACGCACCGCTGGCCGGTGCTTCGTCAGCCCAGTGCCGGCAAGGCTCTCAAGAACATTCGTCTGATCCGTCCGCAGGTGTTGATCGTTCAGGTCGACGGCTCGGTGATGATCCTTCAGGAAGCCGCCCGCCTGGTCCGCTTCCTTCGTACCTATCCGCCACGTCCGGGTGTGGTGGCGATCGCTTCGCAGCACACGGACGAAACCGAGCGTGCGATGCGTGCCGCCGGCGTGAGCTGCTACCTGCCGGAAGACGCCGATGCGGATCTGATCGAACAGTCGGTCACTCAGCTTCTGGCGAACTTCGCCGCTCAGGCGTCCAGCCCGTCCAAGACCCAGCGTCAGATCGACCGTCGCGTGCCCGCCGCCGAAACGTCGCGCACCAACCCGATCATCGTCCCGACCCAGCCCCAGTGAGAAACGCGGTGGTGCCAACCACCAGGAGTCGACCATGCCCACTCTCACACGCAACATCCACCAGACCAGCGGCGAAGAGCTGCTTCTGATGGCGATCTTCGGGGACCGTCGTGAACGCTCGACTGTGAAAAACGAACTGGAGCGCCGCTCCATTGACATGACGAGCCCGCGTGCGGCCCGTCGCAGCAAGAACACCGTGACCGTGAACTCCACGGTCGCGGCCTGAGGGAACCAAATGAGCGGCCTGGACCGCTCAAGGGAGTTAGACAGTTCCGTGCTCGTCGAAAGGCAATCACGGAACTTCGGAAAGCAACGATTTCCACGCTTTCCCGAACCCCGAACCACGAAAGGAGACAAGTTGATGGTGTGAAGTCTGACGGTGGAAATCGAGTGCTTCCAAAAGCATTCAAACGAGACTCGGGAACGCAACGCCCAAGTCTCAAAAGGCAGGGGAAAGGTCGATGTTCGATCTTCCCAAAAACAAATGCCAGCGATTCGGAATGATCTCTGGCGATTCGGAAACAAGAAACAGGATCGAAAGGACAATTGTTATGAAGCTCTCCAAGATGATCAAGACTCTCGCGTTCGGCGCCTGCATCGGCACCGGCCTGATCTCCAACGCCAACGCCGGCATCCTCGACGTCATCAAGTCGTCCGGCGATGCGAACATCGTGCTCACCTACTTCAACCGTGACATGGGCACGACCTACAACTTCAACGCCATCGGCGACGAAGACACCTGGGGCGTGGCGTACGTGACCGTCATCGACGCCAATGACAACGGCACCCCGGACTATGTGTTCGGTGCCGGCGGCGAATTCCTGACGATCATGTTCCATGGCGGCCATGACACCTCCACGACCCTGGCCAGCGCCACCGTCAACAGCGTCACCGCTCCCTTCCAGATCACGGCCACCGCGGGCGTCGTCATGGATGTCTACCTGACCACGACGAACCCCTTCACCGCCGGCCAGTTCGCCCCCAACGGCTCCGCTGACCGCTCCGGCAACACCTATGCCAACGTCACCACCGGCACGAAGGTCCTGAGCCTCACCAGCGACTCCTTCCAGACCTTCTTCAACGCCTCCACGAGCGGCACCGGCAACGCATTCTTCAGCGTCGACGCCGGCAACAGCGATGCGACCTGGGCTTCCCTCTTCGACA
The DNA here is from genome assembly GCA_016125255.1 of Planctomycetota bacterium. NCBI lineage: Bacteria > Pseudomonadati > Planctomycetota > Planctomycetota bacterium. The sequence goes on from WGMD01000029.1 coordinate 98,200, forward strand.
CCAACAAGCAGAACGGCGGTCTGTCCGACCTGCATGTTCAGTTCACCACGAACATCCCCGCCCCCTCTGACTGGCTCGTCACGAGCAACGACCCGGCCCGCGGCTTCATCGCCCCGCTGCCCGGCGCTGCCTCGATGGGCTTCGGTCTCCTGGGCCTGATCGGCCTCGGCCGCAAGCGTCGCGCCGCCTAAGTCTCCAAAAGACTTAAGCCGCAAGGCAACAATCAAAAGGTCGGACGGTTCAACCGTCCGGCCTTTTTTTTATGCGCGTATTACTCCCAATACGCCCGCGCCGAGCCCATGCCGCCTTCACAATCAGCCGATACCACTCAAAGCGCCCGACCGTTTGCGACCCTCGAAAGCGACCGGTAACATGCGCTCGGAGGTTACGATCATGATCAATGCGTCTCGATGGATCGGTGTCGGTCTGGTTGTCATCCTTGCCGGCCTCGTCGCTCGCCCGGCAAGCGCCGATGACTTCGACAAGATCGGCTTCGGCCTGCGGCTAAGCTCCGCCCTGTCCCGCTTCTCGTCCTACGCCGACGTCGCCTCTGTCGGCGGCGCCTCCGCCGGCAGCCAGTGGTCCAGTTCCGTCAACCCCGCCTCCACCGACTGGAAACCCATCGGCGACAACAAGACCGTCTCCTTCAGCCCCCAGTTCGCCGCCATCGCCTTCGATGAGGGCTCTAACCTTTACGTGACCGCTCAATCCCTGACCATCGACCTCGGCGACTTCGGCTCGATTCAGCCCGCACTCGCACAGGCCTTCTCCAACGAAACAGCCCTGCGAAACAAGCTCGATTTCGATTACGACCTGTACCTGGGGCAGATCCAGTGGGGCAAGAAACTCGACGATCAGTGGGCCGTCGGCTTCGCCTTCGCCGCCTCCCAGTCGGACCTGAGCGAAGACTTCGCCACCTTCGACTTCATCGACGCACACTCCGATGCGTACAACTTCCGCGCCGGCGTCCTGCACGCCCCCGCCGACCACTGGCTCGTCGGCCTGACCCTCGACGGCGGATGGACCCGCACACTCACCGACACCCGCAACTTCCTCTTCGGCGGCGCCAACACCAGCGCCCACGACACCACCTGGCAATTCACCACCAAAGCCGGCGTGTCCTACGAATACGCCGACGACCCGCAGACCAACGACTCGGCGATCTATTTCGACTATCACTACTCCCGCTTCTGGGACTCGACCGGCCACCTCACCGAGCACAGCTTCCACGGCGGCGTCGATCATGAATTCATGAAGGGCCTCTGGGGCCGCCTCGGCGGAGCCGTCGACGCCCGAGGAAACCTCAGCGCGACGACCGGCATCGGCATCTATCCCAACGACTGGCTCACCATCGACATCGCCTACCAGTGGGGCTTCTTCCCCGAACTCTCCCCCGAATTCGGCGGGTCCAACGCCGTCGTCGTCTCCGTCTCCATCGCGTTCTGACCGCCCCCCGCGCTCGCCCCTGTCGCATCCCGCAAAGCCGCGCACGGCGATGGTCAATCCCCTCGCGACGGCCCATCGTTGTTAACACCTCACTTGCATTCCCCTGCGCCCGCCCCTGCGCGCCCCGTGCGCACCCCACAGGCAAAAATCGCCAACTTCACCCCCGTTTTTGAACCCTGAGCAAGGGCGCGCGCCACCGCCATGCGCGCTTTGGTCAACCCGGTGCGCGATTCGGCCAACCCGGTGCGCGATTCGTCCTCTCAATACCTATCGATCGGCTCCCGCCCCATTGTCTTGTCAGGCGACACCAAATCGCCGTGAAAACAAATCTAAAAAATAATCGAATTTTCGCTTGACTGCCGACTGCCATCGTTTTAGGTTTGGCAAAAGACGCAGAACGCGAGGAGCAGTTGGGCAGTTGTCCGGTTTAAGGCGCCGGTGCCCCTCGGGGCCGTTCCCACTCGCGAATACATATCGTTTGCGGCAAACGTCGGTGTTTGCGTGCGCCAAGGGAATCTCTTTTAGAGCCATGGGCTCTTGGGGTGGTTATGGACTCTATTCGATCCGTATGCACCGTCGGTATTGCGCGATCAGTCGTAAACTTCGTCCCGGTCAAACGAAGCGGCTTACGCTGCCTGGCAGCCGCGCTGGTGATCCTCGCTGCGGGGTCGGCCCGGGCATCGCTGATCTTCGTCGGAGATGCCGATCACGCCTCCGTCCACCGCTACGAGATCACCGAGGGCGGCACCCTCACGCAGACGGCTTCGATCGTCGGCGATCCGGAAATCCGTATTGCCGCGGGGATGGCGTTCATCAGCGCCTATACCAGCAACGATCTGTTCGTCGCCGATGAATGGAACGGCAACAGCATCATCATCGGGCGCGTGCCCAACGCGCTGACCGCCGCCTCGCCGACGTTTAATACATCCGCCCAGATCGACACTGGCGAAGCCGGCTCCGGCGTTCACACGCCGCTGGGCATTGCCGCGGCCCGGGTGACCTCTACGGGGGCGCTCGGCGTGAACACCGGCCTCTACGCCGTCTCCGAGAACAACGAGAGCAACAATCTTGTGCGTCTGGCGCCGAATGCCTCCGGAGCGTCTGTGTCGTACAGCTACAGCCTCGGCTTCGCCGCTCGCGGGGTGGCGGTCAGTCCGTGGGGCGAGCTTTTCGTGTCCGATTTCGCCAGCGACAAGGTCCACCGCTACATCGATACGGGTAGCGGGTTCACCGCCAACGGGACAATCGCGGTCGGCGACAGTCCGCACGGGCTTGCGTTCCGCGATGACGAGTTGTTTGTCGTCAATTACGCAGCCAACAGCATCTCGCGATTCACCTTCTCATCGGATACCACGTCGGGCAGCGCTGCGGCCGGATCGACGATCACCGGCAACGGGCTTGACCTTCCGGTATTCATCGCGGTGTCGCCCTGGGGCGAGTTGTTTGTCTCGAACGACAAAACCAGCGGCAACAAAAACCGTCTCGCTCGCTTCACCTTCGCCGACGATAGCGCCGGGGCCGCCTCGAGCGCCAATGACGGCTTCAACGCCGGCTACGACACCTTCGGGGTAACCTTCTCCGGGCACTTCAGCCGGACCGTCGGATGGGACGGCGACGTCCTTAACGACCCGACGCTCACATCATCTTCTAACTACCTCTACGTCGGTGTCTCGGGCGACGGCACTCTCGCCATCACGAATGGGGGCCAGGTCAGCAATTCTTACACCTATGTCGGATACAACAGTTCCTCCACCGGGATGGTGAGTGTCGACGGCACCGGCTCGACGTGGACGAACCACGACGAGATCATTGTCGGCTATTTCGGCGACGGCACACTCGGCATCACGAATGGGGGCCATGTAAGTAATTCATATTCCCAAGTTGGATATATCGGTGGCTCCATCGGCATTGTGTCCGTGGACGGCGAAGGCTCGACGTGGACCAACAGCAACGACCTTACCATAGGTAACACCAGCGACGGCACGCTGAACATCCAGAACGGCGGGAGCGTTTCCAATTCATACGGATACATCGGCTATGGCGGCGGGTCGACCGGCGTGGTGACCGTGGACGCGGCGATGTGGACCAACAGCGCCAACCTATTCGTCGGCGACTCCGGCGCCGGCACGCTGAACATCCAGAACGGCGGTCAAGTCAATGTTGCGGGCGATACATGGGTCGGATACGCCGGGGGAGCAGGTCTCATCGACTTCGATAACGGCACGCTCACCACGCGCGGCCTGCTTGCCCCTGCGGCGAACCTCACCGGCGTCGGCACGATCAACGCGCACGGGCTCGTCACGGACACCGATCTTGTCTTTGACGCGACCCACGGCTTGACGCAGACGGTCGTGCTCAACTCGGAGCCGGGCCAGACCATCAGCATCAACCTCCAGGTTGACGGCACTGCCGCGATGGGCGCCGGCTACGCGGCGGCGGGTTCGCTCTCGATCGCCGATGGGCTCGCCCTGAACTCGACAGATGGCTACCTCGGCTACAAAGCGGGCTCGACGGGCATGGTGACCGTCGACGCGGCCACGTGGACCAACAGTGGGAGCGTCTTCGTCGGCTACTCCGGCGACGGCACGCTGAACATCCAGAACGGCGGGAGTGTTACCAATTCGTACGGATACGTGGGCTACAGAGCGGGCTCAACGGCCGAGGTGACCGTGGACGCGGCGACGTGGACCAACAATGTTGGGCTCTCCGTCGGCTACTCCGGCGCCGGCACGCTGAACATCCAGAACGGCGGGAGTGTTTCCAATACTATAGGGTACATCGGCGTCGACAACAGCTCGACCGGCGTGGTGACCGTGGACGCGGCGACGTGGACCAACAGCAGCAACCTGTACGTCGGCGTCGTTGGCGACGGCACACTGAACATCCACAATGGCGCAAGTGTTTCAGATCAAGCCGGCTGGGTGGGCATTGGAGACGGCTCGACGGGTGTGGTGACCGTGGACGCGGCGACATGGTCCAACAGCGGTTATCTCAGCATCGGCAACTCCGGCAACGGCACGCTGAATATCCAAAACGGCGGGCACGTCGATGTTGGCGGGCCCCTACAGATCGGATACGACCCAGGTAGCAGCGGTACTCTTAACCTGCTCGGCGGCATGCTCGACATGCAGGGCAACAACATCTTCAAGGGCAGCGGCACCGCCACGTTCAACTTCACGGGCGGCACGCTCAAGAACGTGGGCACGTTCGACTTCGACCTCGTCCAGAACGGCGGGACGCTCGCGGCGGGCAACTCGCCGGGGATCATGAACATCACCGGCGACTACACGCTCAACGCCGGGACGATCGAGGTCGAACTGGCCGGCATCGGCGGCGTCGCGGGGGTCGATTTCGATTTCTATGACATCACCGGCGTGGCGACGCTGTCGGGCATGATGAATCTTTCGTTCCTCAACGCCTCCGTTCCGCCGGACCTGACGACGTTCGACGTCCTGCGGGCGACGACGATCGACGCGAGCGCATTGACGCTGACCGGCAGGATGGGATTCACCTACAGCATCATCGACGACAGCGGCGATCAGGTGCTTCGCCTCACGTACATCGCTCCGGTCCCGACGCCGGCGGCATTGCCCGCAGGACTCGCACTGCTGGCGGGCATCGCCTTGCGGCGGCGAGTCCTGTAGTCGCATCGGTCCAGCGGCCCTTCGCGCGGCGGGGAGACTTAAGTCTCCCCGCCTCCGTGTTTACACCAGCTTCGCGAGTTTTGGGAACGTGGTCTTCAATGTGGGGTACAGGCCGTCGTAGACGCGGTGGGCTTTGGCGTAGAACTTGGCGGAATCCGCGTCGGGGGTGCGGCGTTCGGTTTCTTTGATGATGGCGGCGGCGGCCTGGGGGACGGATTTCCAGACGCCGGTGCCGACGCCAGCCAAAAGCGCGACGCCGTAGGCGGCGCCTTCCTGGGAGTTGGTCAATGCGACGGGGACGTTGTAGATGTCGGCCTGCATCTGTCGCCAGAAGGGGCTGCGGGAGCCGCCGCCGGTGAGGCAGATGGTTTGGATGTCGATGCCCATGTTCTGCATGATGCGGAGGGCGTCGGTCATGCCGAAGGTGATGCCTTCGATGACGGAGCGGATCATGGCGGCGCGGTTGTGTCGGGCGGTGAGGCCGATCCATCCGCCGCGCGCCAACGGATCGGGGTGCGGGCAGCGTTCGCCGGTCAGGTAGGGTAAAAAGACGAGGCCTTCGCTTCCGGGGGCGGCGGCGGCGGCTTCGCTCATGAGCAGTTCGTAGACGTCGACGCCCTTGCGTTTGGCGCGGGCGGTTTCGTCCTTGGCCATGTGATTGCGGAACCATTGCAGCGATCCGCCGGCGGAGAGCATGCACCCGAAGACGCACCATTTGCCCTCGACCGCCGAGCACATCGTATGCACCCGGCCCTTGGGATCGAGCACGGGCTTGTCGGCATGCGCGAAGACGACACCGCTCGTCCCCAGCGACGCCATCGCCACGCCGTGCCGCACGATGCCATTGCCGACGGCGCCGGCGGCGTTGTCCCCCGCTCCGCCAACGACCGGCACGCCGGCTTTGAGGCCCAGCGCTTCGGCGGCCCACTTGGTGAGCTTGCCCGTGACGATATGCGACTCGACGCAATGGGCGAAGAGCTTCTTATCCAGCCCGAGTTTGCTCATCAGACCCGTGTGCCATTGGCGCTTGCGGACGTCGAGCAGGAGCATGCCGGCCGCGTCGGAGACTTCGGTGGCGTACTCGCCGGTCATGCGGAAGCGGATGTAGTCCTTGGGCAGGAGAATGTGTTTGGTCTTCTCGAACACCGCCGGCTCGTGTTGGCGAACCCAGAGAATCTTCGGAGCGGTGAACCCGGTCAGCGCGGGATTGCCGACCATGTCGATGAGCTTGGTGCGTCCGCCTGCTTTCTTTTCGATTTCCGCGCACTGGGCGGCGGTGCGTTGATCGTTCCACAAAAGCGCCGGCCGCAGCGGTTCGCCGGTTTCGTGCCCCGCGTCATCGAGGAAGACGGAGCCGTGCATCTGCCCGCTCAGGCCGATGCCCTTGCACGCCGCCGCGGACACCTTCGCCTTCTTGAGGACCGCCCGCGTCGCCAGACACACAGCGCTCCACCACTGTTTGGGATCCTGTTCGCTCCAACCGGGCTTGGGCGACGCGATGTCATGTTCCGACGTCGCCGTCGCCAGGACTTTGCCCTTCGTGTCGCAGACGAGCGCCTTGGTCCCCGATGTCCCGATATCGATGCCCAGCAGAAAGGCCATAAAGGTTACCTCGTAAAAATCTCCGTTTAGCCGCGAGCCGCAGGCGAGCGCGACGTTCAAGGAAACGCTCGCCTTCGGCTCGCGGCTAAACGATCGTGTCGGCCAAAAGAATACTCATCCCGACCCCCAACCACAAACCCCTGCTTCACCGCGGTGCGAGGCGGGCCATCGCGGCGAGGTTCAGGTCGTTGAACTTCTTTTCGGTGTCGGCGAAAAACGCACTGCGCTTCGCATCGCCGTCCGCCTTCGAGAGGACCCGCGCCAGATACGCCGCGTACTGCGTCGCCTTGACCTGCGCGACAAGCAGGTTCAATTCAAAATGGTCGCCGGTCAGAAGCTCTTTGGTCATCTCCGACTTGATCGCCGCGCGCGTTTGCGACTCGACGCTCGGCAGGCCCGGATCGCCCAGCGACAAATGCGCATCCGCGTCGGCGAACTGCTTGATCTGATCGCGCGCCGAGCGGGCGGCCTCGGCGATGTTCTTGATCAGCGTCTTGGTCGGCTCCGACGCGTCGCGCACGATCAGCAGCTTGTCGACATTCGCTTCCTGATCCAGAAGGTCATACAGCAGCGCGTAACCGGAGGAGAGTTTCGCATCAGGCATGAGCGGAATCGTCTGACATCCGCCCAGCGCGAGGAGCAGCAACATCGCCGGCAGCGCCCATCGCATGATCAATGCCCCTTGGCCGGCTCGCCGAGGATGGGGCGCACTTCGTCGTAGACCTTGTGCTCCGTGTCGCGGGTCCTGGCTTCGAGGTTCAGCCGGAGCATCGGCTCGGTGTTGCTCTTTCGGACGTTGAGCCACCAGCCCTCCTTGTCCCACGCGTCGGCGGTGATCCCGTCGAGCTCATCGAACTTGGCGCGCCCGTCGAGTTTCTTGCGCAGGGCGTCGATCGCCGCGTCCTTGTCGTCGACGCGGAAATTGATTTCGCCCGACTGCGTGTAGGGCGAGAGGGGTTTGATGAGCTGGCTCATCGTCTGATCCGAATGCGAGAGGATGTTCAGGGCGGTGGCGAAGGTGATCGCGCCGGAGTCGGTGTAGAAGTTGTCGCGGTAGTACATGTGGCCGGACAGCTCGGCGCCAAAGACGCCGTCGTTTTCGCGCATGAGCTGTTTGAGGAACACGTGCCCGACGCGCCCGCGGACGGGTTTTCCGCCGTGCTCTTTGATGGTTTCCTCCAGCGCCTTGCTGGAACGGAGATCGTAGATGATCGCGCTGCCGGGCGACTGTTTGAGGAAGTGAATGGCGAAGAGCGCGCCGAGCAGATCGCAGCCGATGATTTTGCCGTTCTCGTCGCAAAGGATGCAGCGGTCGGCGTCGCCGTCGAAGCAGCAGCCCAGGTCGGCCTTGTGTTTGAGCACGCCGTCGACGGTCGGCTGCATGTTCTCGGGGACGAGCGGGTTGGGATCATGCGTGAACTTGCCGGTGATCTCGAAGTTGATGGGGATGATTTCGAGTCCGGGGATGCCTTGGAAGATGCGCGGGACGAAGGCGCCGGCCATGCCGTTGGAGGCATCGACGACGACCTTGAGCGGGCGCTTGAGGTTGAGGAACTTGCGGACATGCGCAACGTAATCGGCCCAGAGGTCGCGCTCTTCGACGCGGCCGACGGGCTTCATGTTGGTGTCCTCGATCGTGGCGGCGAGTCGCTGGATTTCGACGAGTCCGGTGGCGGACCCGATGGGCGAGGCGTGCTGGCCGGAGATTTTAAAGCCGTTGTATTCGATGGGATTGTGGCTGGCGGTGGTCTGAATGCCGCCGCCGCAGCCCAGATGATTGATGGCGAAATAGATGAAGCTGGTGTCGACCATGCCGACGTCGAAGACGTTCATCTCGGCGGCGCGGATGCCGTCGATGAGGGCCTTGGCGAGCTTGGGCGAGTGCGGTCGCATGTCGCGCCCGACGACGATGTGCTGAAGCATCGGATCGACGGCGTCGCGGCCGGAGAGTTTCTGCTTGAGGAACTTGGCGGTGGCATAGCCGACCTTCCACGCCACTTTTTCATTGAGCGGATCGGGATAAATGCCGCGGATGTCGTACGCCTTGAAAACCTTGCTGAGCATGCCAGCGTCCTTTCCGGTAACGGGTGAAACCATCTCACTCGAGCGTCCGGGGCACAGGATAATCCAACGCCGCGCGGCAATCAAAAGGCCGGACGTCTGATCGACACCCGCCCGCGACCCGATAAAATAAGCCATGACCTTGGGACGGGTGTCCAACAGCGGCGCGACGGACCTGCGCGGATGTCTATCGCGCATGGATCGGGGTCGACGCCGCACACGGGAGCTGCGCATGGAAGCGGACGATCGTTTCGGCGGCTACGCGGCCCCGCTGCTCGACGCCGTCGCTCTTTTCGATGAGCTTCACATCGGCTACGCGCTGATCGGCGGCGTGGCGGCGATGGTGTGGGGCCGGGCGCGATATACCGAGGACATCGACTTCGTCGCCGCCGCCGGACACGAAGCGGCACTCAAGCAACATCCCGATGCGATGCGCCGCCATCATTTCGATCCGTCATGCACATGGAAACTCTACCATGACTCCGGGCTCGAAATCGATCTCTGGAAGGATGAGCATGTCGAAGGCATCGTCGCCCGCGCGGTGTCGGTCGAGCTTGCCGGACGCGACGTGCGCGTCGCGGAGGCGCACGATCTGATCGCCATGAAGCTCCGCGCCGACCGGCCGCAGGATGACTATGACATTTCGGAAATCGTGCAGCGTATGTCGATCGACGAAGCGACGCTCGCTCAGCGCGTCGATGCCGACGCCCTGGCGCGCTTCAGGGCGATTCGTCAGCGTGTGAATCGCGGCGGATGATCTGCACGTTCAGCTCGGGCAGCGCCTCGATGAACATCTTGCCGTAGGCCTTGGAGACGATGCGGCGGTCGAGGACGACGACGCGGCCGCGGTCGGTGTGCGAGCGGATGAGTCGGCCGAAGCCCTGCTTGAATTTGATGATCGCTTCGGGAAGCTGATACTCCATGAACGGTTGGCCCCCCGCTTCGCGGATGCGCTGGATCCGCGCTTCGACCAGCGGGCGGTCCGGCACGGCGAAAGGCAGCTTGGTGATGATGACGTTGCGAAGGGCCGCGCCCTGCACGTCGACACCGGCCCAGAAGCTGTCGGTGCCGAGCAGGACGGCGTGACCGTCGGCCTTGAACTTTTTAAGGAGCAGCGAGCGCGGGCCGTCTTGGCCCTGCACAAGCAGCAGCATGCCCCGGTCGGCCAGATGCGGGCGCAGCCAGTCGGCGATCTTGCCGAGCATGGCGTAGCTGGTGAACAGCACGAAGGCGCCGCCGTCCGTCGCATCAATGTGTTCGAGCACGCGCGGGCCCAGCGCCTTGGCGTACTGGGGCGCCGCGGGGTCGGGCATGTCCGCTTCGATCATCAGCTCGACCGCCTGCGCGTAGTCGAAGGGCGAGCCGAGCTGCATCGTGTCCGCCTCTTCGCAGCCGACGCGTTTGGCGAAGTGGTCGAAACCCTGGCCGGTGGCGAGCGTGGCGCTGGTGAGCACGACGCCGACGGGGTCGCCTTCGCTGTTGGTCTTGTTGAAAAGGTGCTCGCGCAGGATCGGGCCCACATCGACCGGCGCGCAGCAGAGTTTGACATGCTGCTGCCGCCCCTCCTCGACTTCGATCCAGTAAACCGCATCCTGAATCTGCTGCGCGAGCCACGCCGTCAGCGACCCGTTCATCGCTTCGCCGCGCTGCATGTAGCCGTTCAATTCATACTGATCGGGTTCGCTTTTGACCTTCCCGGCGAGCAGGCGCATGATCACGACCAGTTCGCGCAGCACGGGGCCCAGCGTGTTCTCGATGACGTCCGGCTGATCGACGCGCCCGTTGGATCGGCCGCGGCGCTGTTGATAGTCCAGGACGGCATTGAAAAAGTAGTCGGCGGCGGTCGTGGCGTCATGCACCAGTTCGATCGCGCGCGTCACCAGCGGTCGGTCCGCCGCGTCCTTGAGCGAAATGGTGGTGAGGAATCCTTTGTGATGGCGCGTGTTGTAGAGCGTGCCGAGCAGGTGATAGACGCTAAAGTCGCTGATGTTCACGCCAAAATGATCCGACGCGACGTCTTCGATCGTATGCGCCTCGTCGAGAATGACATAATCATACGGCGGAAGCAGCCCCGCCCCCGCCGCCCGCAGCGCGAGATCCGAAAAGAACAGCGCATGATTGACGATCAATAGATCGCCGTTCTCCATGCGCCGCCGCGCCGCCTGATAGAAGCACATCTCATACGTCGGGCACTTGCGACCCATGCAGTTGCCCACATCCGACCGCACCTTGTCCCAGATGCCCATGCGTTCGATGACCGGCAGACTGCTCAGCGTGCCGTCGTCCGTGCCGTACGCCCAGTCCTCGACTTCATGCAGACTGCGCAGCTCCGCTTCGTGATGGAACATCTGGTCCTGCTTCGTCGACGCCAGCGCGAGCCGGCGGACGGACACGTAATTGCTCCGCCCCTTGACGAGCACCGCGCTGAACTCGCGATCGAGCACCGCCCGCAGTAGCGGGATGTCCTTTTCGATGAGCTGTTCCTGCAAGCTGATCGTGTGCGTCGAGATGATGACGCGCTGCTTGTGCTCGACGATCCGCCGAATCGCCGGCAGGAGGTACGCGAACGATTTGCCCACGCCCGTCCCCGCCTCGATCGCCAGCGTCCGCCCCTGCGACAACGTCCGATCCACCGCCGCCGCCATCTCCATCTGCTGCGGGCGCGGCTCATACCCGACGCCCAACCGCCGCGCGATCGCGCCGCCGGGCCCCAACATATCCGTAATATTCAGCGTCATGTCGTGATTGTAGCGAACTACTTTCTTGACGAAATTGCCCACTGCAATATCATGCTGACTCGGCACGAACTCCATCAGAACGGGTGCACATGGGCTGGTTCTTTCGCCGATTCACACATTTGCAGCGCGGCAATCAGTGGTTCGTCGCGAAGAATTACGAACGAGCAATCAAGCACTACCTCCGTCACGCCGATGCCGTTCCGGACGAGGCGGCAACCGCATATGCGAAGATCGGCCATTGCTACCTCAACATCAATACGATCAAGGAGCCGATCAACGTTGCGGGCGGAGCGTTAAAGCTGGTCTTTCAAGGCGATCGCGCCAGCGCTGAGCAGTATTATCGCCGGGCGTTGGAGGTCAATCCAAATCATTTTGCAGCGCTTAAAGGGTTGGCCGACGTGTTGTCGAACAAGGCCGATGAATGGCGTGACGTTGCCGAGCGCGCGATTGCGGTGCAGTCCGACTATTTGTTGTTGCTTGAACTTGGCGATTTCTACCGAACGGTTCGCAAGGAGTACCCGCAAGCATACGAGTTCTACAAGCGAGCAAATGAACATCGTCCCCGTGATAAGGATGCATACCGAAAACTTGGATATATCTGCCGGAAACTGAACCGGTTGGAAGAGGCAAAAGAGTGGTCCGTCCGCTTACGTGAGTTGGAAAAGGATCGCGGGTGATGACGGTCGGAATTGTTTGATAGTGTTCATCACAACGGCTCCGTCTTCGGCACCCCCGGCCTCCGCGGGTACGTCTTCCCCGTCGCATGATCCTTCACCACCTCGATCAGATCCGCATCATCTTCGAGCCCCGGCAGCGCTTCGTACACATTGACCTCGCCGCCGCCAAGCACCATCAGCGCATCGCCCGCCGCCTGCAATTCCTCTTCCGCCCGCTTGCCCTTCATCGCCACCACGCGCCCGCCGACCTGCACCAGCGGCAGCGTCAGTTCGAGCAGCACATTGAGCGGCCCGACGGCCCGCGCGACCGCCATGTCAAACCGCTCGCGATACCGCTTGTCCTGCCCCGCCGTCTCCGCACGTTCGTTCACCACTTCGACGTTGCCGAGCCCCAATTTCCCCGCGGTTTCACGAAGAAATTTCGCCTTCTTCCCCGTCGCCTCCAGCAGCGTGACCTTCACCTGCGGCCGGGCGATCGCCAGCACCATGCCCGGCAACCCGCCCCCGCTGCCCACATCGATCATGCGATGCACGCCCTCCAGCAGCGGCACTACCGACAGCGAATCGAGCACATGCCGCATCCACGCCGCCTCCGGCTCGCGAATCGCCGTCAGGTTGAACAGCTTGTTCGTCTCCAATAGCTCAAACAGATATCGCCCCAACAGCGCGACCTGCTCATCGGGGAGCACGACGCCGATCGTCGCACAACCCTGCGTGAACGCCGCCGTCGGCGCCAACATGCCTGCTTCGTTTCCGGGGGTTCCGGGGGTTCCGGGGGTGGTCATCGCATCACATCCGTCGGCGTCTCCGCGAACTTGATCGACTCGAAAAGGTAAAATTCCAAATCCTTGCGATGCCGCCACGCATCCGCCGGCAAACCCATCTTCATTTGACACACCTCATTGAGCGTCCGCTCCACATCCCACCCCTGCTCGATCGGCACCTGCGGTAAAAACACGCCGTTGCCGATCGCCGGATCGCCCGGACACTGAATGCAGATCCCGTCGATCCCGAGCCGCATCCTCATCGGGTCGTCGATGCGGCGCATCGGCGTGAGCACGGAAATCTCGATGACCAGATCGTTGGCCTCCGCCAGCACGACGGGGTTCGTCCGCACGATGCGCGGATCGCGCGTCACCGAAGCGGCGATGCTCATGAGCGTCATCCACAGCGGCTCCTTCCGCTCGAACGTCCCGATGCATCCGCGCAGCCGCCCGTGGCGATGACGCAGCGTGACGAAGCAGCCGCGCGGCACGACAAGGTACGTCTCCGTCGCCGCGTCGACCCGCGGATTGGCGGGGTCGCGGCCGCTGAGCACATCGACGATCGTCTGCCGCGCGATGGCGAGCATGCGATGTTCCTGCTGCGGCGTATATTCCTTGGCGACGTGAATCATGCCATGTCCAATCCGATGTCCAGCGCCGGGGCGGAGTGCGTCAGGGCGCCGACGGAGATACGGTCCACGCCCGTCCCGGCGATCGCGCCCACCGTGTCGAGGTTCACCCCGCCGCTCGCCTCCAATTCGATGCCCGGCTTCGTCTGATCGCGCCTCTTCACCGCCTCGCGCATCGTGGCGCGATCCATATTGTCCAGCAGCACCATATCGACGTCCTTCGTCAGCACGCTGCGGAGTTGATCGAGCCGATCGACTTCGACTTCGATGAACGCCGGCGGGGGTTTGAGCGCCCGCGCCCGGCGAATCGCCTCGTCGAGCGGCTTGTCGAACCCCGCGGCGGCGAGATGCGCGACGTGGTTGTCCTTGATGAGCACCGCATCGTAAAGCCCGATGCGATGACAGTGCCCCCCGCCGCAGCGCACGGCGTACTTTTCAAGCCCGCGATAGCCGGGGGTCGTCTTGCGCGTGTCGAAAATCCTCGCCCGCGTGCCCGCTGCCGCTTCGACATACCGCGCGGTCAGCGTGGCGATGCCCGACAGGCGGCAGACGAAGTTGAGCATGACGCGTTCGGCACTGAGCAGATCGCGCAGCGGGCCGGAGATCGAAGCGATGGCGTCGCCGGGCGAAAGCGCTTCGCCGTCGGCAATCCAGTCGGTGACGGTCAGATGATCGCCATAGTGCCGCGCAATGCGTGCCAGCAGGACCGCCCCGGCGAGGCGGCCGTGCTTGCGGGCGTGAAACGTCGCCGTCGCGCTCGCCGATGCGTCGATGCAGACCATCGAGGTGATGTCGCCGGCCTGATCGAGGTCCTCCGCCGCCGCCATCTCGATGAGCACATCGAGCGCCGACGGATCGACAAGGCGGGCGAACGCCTGATCCAGCGGCAGCGAATTGACATCGGTCGGCAGGGTCTGCATGGAGGCCTCAATCGGCAGTGAGCAGCGGTGAAAGATAATCATACGCCCGCTGGGCCACGTCCGCGGCCGACGTCGTGTACGGATACAACTCCACCGTAACCATCCCGTGATACCCGATCGCGTCGATCGTCCGGAAGATCGCCGCGAAGTCCATCACGCCTTCGCCCGGCACAAGATGCTGATGCACGCGCTCGGCGGTGATGTCCTCGATATGCACATGCCGAATCTCCGCCGCATGTTCGCGCAGCACCGTGACCGGGTCTTGCCGCACGCAGTAAAAATGACCCAAGTCGCTGTTCATCTTCACGAATGGTTCATCCGCGAAAAAGCCCTGCTTGAGCCGCTCGTACTGATCGGACCGCTCAATGAGCAGACCCGGCTCCGGTTCGACGCCGAGCGTCACGCCGCATGCCTTCGCCTGACTCAGACACGCGTCGATCCCCTCCGCGAACATTTCGTACAGCGCATCAACATCCCGCCCCATGTACGGCCCGGCGGGCTGGAGCGAAATGTGATTGCCCCCGATGCGAGCCGTCAACTCGATCGCCCGCAGGGTGTGATCAATCCGCTGCTGACGTTTCTTCGCGTCCGCTTCGACCCAGGTCGGGTGATACGTGTCGCCGTCGGAAAAGCAGAACCCGGTGAACGCATTGACATTCGACACGACGAGTCCGGCGTCTTCGATGATCTTGCGAAGCTCGTTGGCCTCCGCGTCGGTATACGTGTCGGGGCGCATGTGCGGTTTATCCGCCATGATCTCCACGCCGGCGTATCCGATCCGCGCGATCGTCCGCACGGCGTCGATGACGTCGGTCTTCTTGAAGGCGTTGGTCGAAAAGGCAAGCTGGCTGCGCTTCATGGTGGGTCGGCTCATTCGCTCCGCACGGGGCGCACATCATAAATGCTTCCGCCGCGGGGCGTGAATCGTAAGCGATCCCCCGCCGAGAGGCCACATTGTTCAAACCACGGTTTCCACCCCCGCCAGCGGAACATCTTCTTGTCGCCGACGATGTCCGTCTCGATCGTCGCCCCGCCGAAAAGTCGCAGCGTCAGCGGCGTGCCGATCGACCGCTTCGTCGCCCCGCCGATGTGCCGGCGGTCGAAGTGGTTCATCACGGTCGCGAGACGCACCTGATGTTGCCGCAGCGAACCGGCGGTGAGGGTGATATCGAAGGCCGCGCCGCGGTCGTCCAGCGTCACCGGCTCGTCGTCGAGCGTGTACCAGGCCCGCATGTTCTGTGGCTTGTACAGCGGGCGGTGCGAACTGGGCCGCACATCGCGCAGCCAGATCAGCGTGGCGTAGCGGCAGGCGCGGTGACTGCGCCAGTAGCCCGCGTCACCATGAATCTGTGCATCGAACTGCTCTCGCAGATTGGCGATGCCCTTGGCCGTCATTTGATCCGCAATCCACACGCGATCCGCCACGGCCTCCGCCACGAACGGTCCGCCGGAGCGCTTGATGAAAATGCGTTCGCCCGGCTTGATGCAGCCGAACGGCGGGCGCGCCTGTTTCGTCAGCCGACACTCGATGGTCTTCTTACCTTCGAGAATCAGCCGGTCGTACGGGGCGGTGATGATCGCAACGTGCATCGCCATTTTGCCAAGTGTACAATGAAGCGTATGACAAACCAGACCGAACCCCCGCAAGCCCCGGAAGTACAACCTGACGCCGCCGCCGGCGAGATCGACATGCCGACGCTCGAGCGGCACGTCGAAGCGGTGCTCATGAGTGTGGAGCGGCCCATCACGCTGGGCAAAATCGCCGAGGCCTGCGGGCTTGAGGCGACCAAGCCGATCAAGGATGCGCTGGCCGCGCTCAACGATTTCTACAAGGAGCACGACCGCAGTTTCACCATCGAGCAGGTCGCCGGCGGGTATCAGATGCTCACGCTCCCGCGCTACAAGGACACGGTCGCGGCGCTGCATCGGACGAAGATCGACAACAAACTCTCCCCCGCGGCGCTCGAGACGCTCGCCATCATCGCCTACAAGCAGCCCATCCTCCGGGCCGACATCGAAACGATCCGCGGCGTCAGCGCCGGCGAAGTGATCCGCACGCTGATGGACCGGCACCTTGTCAAAATCGTCGGACGCGCCGAGGAGCTGGGTCGGCCCATGTTGTACGGCACGACCAAGACGTTCTTGGAAGTTTTCGGGCTCGCGACGCTCAAAGATCTGCCGCAGGCGGAGGAACTCAACAAGCCATGATGCGATGCGTGGTGATGATGTTTTTCATCAGCGCTCTGGCTGCGCTTTCGGCGGGCTGCTCGTCGGGTTACACGCTGCGCGGGAAGGTCGTCACCGGGCCGGAGGCGCTGGTGAGCATCGTGCCGGCGGATGATCCGCGGCTTGCGGGGCCGGGCGTGGAGTCGGCGACGATCGAGTTGACGCTCGATCCGCGGAGTCTGGGGCGGCGGGTGCTGTCGACGAACGCCGCGTATGGGGATGGGCAGTTTCAGATTCCCGTGCAGGAATTCGGGGCGGGCGTGCTGGATTACGAGCTTGGCGTGCTGGTGCGGGCCAACGGTTACGCCCCGACGGCCGGCATTTTCCGGCTCGGATCGCAAGACCTGCGGCTCCTGATCGTCATGACCAAGGGGCAGGACCGTGATCCGCGCGGCGAAGACCCCTTCAAGGACATCGACCGTTACCTGCCCAAGTAACGTCGCAT
Organism: Planctomycetota bacterium; assembly: GCA_016125255.1. Classification (NCBI taxonomy): domain Bacteria; kingdom Pseudomonadati; phylum Planctomycetota; species Planctomycetota bacterium. Next base: position 115,352 of record WGMD01000029.1, read on the forward strand.
CTGAGAAATGCCGAACTTGTGAGACAGCGGCGGCGGGCCTACCATATGCCGCTGAGGCCATCCCCGTCTTTTCAACCGCACGGAGCGACCGCTTGTACCGACAGCAGACCGTCTTATTGTTCGGACCGCCCGGAGCCGGCAAGGGCACGCAGGGTCGCATTCTCGGCAACATTCCCGGGTTCTACCACTCGGCCTGCGGTGACGTGTTCCGCCGGCTCGATCCCAACAGCGAACTGGGCCGCGTGTTCCTGGACTATTCCTCACGCGGCGAACTGGTCCCCGACGAAGTGACGTTCAAAATCTGGCACGCCCACCTTCGCAAGAACGAAGCCCTCGGCGCGTACAAGCCGGCGAGCGACCTTTTGATTCTCGACGGCATTCCGCGCAATGTGAATCAGGCCCGGTTGCTCGGGGCGCAGCTCGATGTGCTCAAGTGCATCAACCTCGTATGCCGCGATGAGGAGAAGATGATCGAGCGCCTTCGCCGACGGGCCCTGAGGGAAAACCGCGCCGACGATGCGAAGGAGTCGGTGATCCGTCATCGCTGGGAGGTTTACCACGCGGAGACGAAGCCCGTGCTCGACTACTACAGCGACGAAATGGTCGCCGACGTCGACGCCATGCAGTCCCCTGCGCAGGTCCTCCGCGAAATCCTCGACATCGTCATCCCGATTCAAGATGCGCACTACCAGCGCCTCGCCGAGCAGGGTCAGACGGCTTGATGGGGTGATGCGTCTGTTTTTTCAAGATCGCATCCTCTCGGCGCCCACGCCCGCGCTTCAATCAACTTCGCAAACATCAGATGCGGCTCCCCCGCCAATTCAACATCCAGCGGGCGCGTCATCGTGTTCATCGCGATCCGTGCCGTCGCCCGCTGCAATCGCCAGGGTTCATGCACAATGTCGCCCCGCCGCAGGCGGCCGCTTCGATCGACCGAATACAGACAATATCGCTCCACCAGAAAATGATCGAGCGAGCCGGGCGCCGCGATGAACGGTGAACCCGTCGGCGCATACTCGGCTTCAAAGCCGATCGTCGGATCGCGCCGCCGCTTCGATGCATATCGGATCGCGCCGGTCGCCGTGACGCTTCGACGCATGGCGGCGTGCACATAGTTGAGTCCGTACCAGCGTCGGGCGATGAAGATCGGCAGCCGGTGCGGTGCATCGAGCGAGAAGAACCACACGCCGCGCTTGCGTCCGTCGGTCACATAGGTCCGCACGTTCAGTTCGCAAAACGCATGCGTCGTCGGCACGCGCGGCAGGCCGCGCCGCCGCACGCCGGTCATATGAAACGGCACGACGCCGAGGTAGGCCCGGCCGTCGAATGTTTCGATCGCAAGCTGCGGCGGCACATGCGGGCGAAGCGCCTCCGGTCGCACCGGCCAATGTGCGAACAAGAGGTCGTGCCAGTTCATGAACATCACCGGCTCGCCCGTCGGTTCCGGGGACGGGGGCGGAGGCGTGCCGATCGTCGTGAGCGCGGTCATGGGTGATGCTCCGAATCGTACGGGCTTTGGGGACGTTCGTTCAACGGCAGCAGTTCGCCGGAGGCGTCGGGCGCAACGGTCGCACAGCGCATCGGCTCCAGGTCGCGCAATCTTGCCGCCGCCTCGGCGTCGCCGGTGCAGCCCAGCAACGTCGACAACAGCCCGCGGTGCCGTGCGACCCACTCAAACGCCCCGCGCACCATCGGGCGAAGCGCCGGCCGCGCCAGGCGCTTCGCCCACCGCCGATACCCCCGCAGGGCCCACAGACACATGACATACCCCTTCGTGCCGCGATACACGGCCCCGTCGTCCGTGATGACAAGCATCTCGTCCGGCTCGGCCGTCGCCAACAGTCCGCCGAACGTGCGCTGCGCCGCCGCACAACCGCGCGGCCAGAGTATCAACCGCACTTGCTGCTTCTGCCGGGCCAGCCACCACGCACATCGCCGACAGAACCCGCAGTCTTCGTCATACAGCACATAGATCGCTTTCATCACGCACCACCTTCCACCGCGAAATGACCGTCGGGCTCCACCGGCGGCGCCTCACGCCGTTCGACCGCCCCGCGGCGCAGGCGATTGAACACGTAGAGATTCCCGAAGTGCATGACGCCGAGCACGACGAGCACGAGGCCGACCTTCGTGCTCAGAAATTCGATCATCGTCGCCAAGTCGTCCGGCTTCTCGCCGTATCGCAGCGCGAGCGTCACGTAGCCGATGTTCACGAGGTAGAAGCCCACCAGCAGCAGATGATTCACCGAGTCGGCCAGCGCGGCGTTGCCTTCGAATGCTTCGACGAGAAAGAGCCGCCCGTTGTGATGGAGCGTGCGCCCGACCCAGAGGGTCAGCACGATGCTGATGAGCAGGTAGAGCAGGTAGCCGATGACTAGGTAGGAATGCATGGCGTCGTCCTTTCTTTGTGTTCGGTTATCGCCATCACGCGGCGTCGAATGCGAAGCGGGACGCGCTCATCGCGCAGGTCGCAGACGGTTTGCAGGGGCCGGGGCGATTTTTCATGGCGCGTCGCCGCGATGAACTCGACGATTTCGCCGAGCCAGACCATGAAGGTGTGCCACTGGCACCAGAGCATCTGCCGCCGCCGCGCCGCATCGCCCGTCAACATCCGCCGCAGCCGCGCGGGGCGGAGATGAAAGCACAGCTCCAGCCACTTGACCCACAGAAACAGCTCCCACGGCCGCATTTTCGACTGCGCGAGCACCTGGTGACGGTAGTCCCATTTGCGCTGATCCATCTGCACGACGCCGCGCCCGGCCTGATCGGCGGCAAAGCGCGTCCAACTGTGCGGCGTGACGTACATGGCGTTGAGATAGTCGCCGTCGTATCGCGCCAGCACGCGGCGCGCCCGCCGGAAGTCCGCCGGCGTCTCGTCGCCGAGGCCGACGATGTGGCCGATGATGGAATAAATGTGATGAGCGCGGAGAAGCCGACATGCGTGAAAGTCGATGAGCGTGTTCGAGCGTTTGTGGACCGCTTCGAGCACCGCGTCGTCGGTCGACTCGATGCCCATGAGCACATATAGCATCCCGGCCTCGCGGTACAGGTCGATGAACTGAGCGTCGCGCACGATGTCGGTCGCACGGATCGTCGCGAAGAACTTCACCGGCAGCTTTCGCCGCGCGATCTCCGTCAACAGGGCTCTCCACTCGTCCTGAATCGTCGTCGGGTTTTCATCAGCGAATGTGATGAATCGCACGCCGTGCACCCGGCTGAGCATTTCGATCTCGTCGACGAAGGGCACGATGCTCCGCCGCCGCCATTTGACCCAGAATCCGTGCTGGCCGCAGTACGTGCAGCGATGCGGGCAGCCGCGCGACCATTGCATGATCGCCGCGCGCCCAAGCCCGAAACACCGGTAGCGGTCCCAGTCGTCGATCAGCTCCCATCCGACCCGCCATCGATCCAGCTCGCCCATCGGCTCGCGCTCGGGCGTCTGAACAATCTCGTCGCCCGTCCGGCGAAACGCGATGCCTTCGACGGCGTCAAGCGACTTGCCATGTTCCAATGCATCAAGAAGCTCCGCACTCGTCGCTTCGCCTTCGCCGCGCACGATCACATCAACCGCCGGCTCGTCACGCAGAATCGCCTGCGCGTGATACGACGGATACACGCCGCCGTAGATGTTCACCGCCTGCGGATACGCCGCGCGAATCGCCCTTAGCATGGCCATGCACACCGGATGCGCCGGCGTCGAACCGGCGTGACCCGTCATCACCACGTCCGCCCGCCATCGGCGGACCTGCTCCGCCACCGACGCGATCGAATCCCGCCGCGCTTCCGCATCGTGCAGCTTCACTTCGTGACCCGCATCCAGAAGCGCCCCGCCGACCATGAGCAGCCCCAGCGGAATCTGGTGCCCGACGCCGAGATTGCTGGTCAGCGTCTGATACGGCGGATTGACGATCAACACGCGCAGCCCCATGACAAGCCCCCTTTAGAAATTTGCGTCGCCCATCCCGCGCTTCGCTTCCATGCAAGGGAATTCCGCAATCGGATCGTGACGACGCTTCGCCATCTGATCATATTGTTCGGTAGTTTCTGTCATGACTGAAATATCCTGACAAAAAAGAGAAGGTTATGCGTTCTTCTTGCCCGGCCCGAGGAGGTCGGCGATTTTGCCGCCGAGTTTGGCCATGCGCTTAAACGCCCCCGGGGGCAGGCGGCGGACCTGCTCGTACCAGGCGCTCATCGTCTCGACGAAACCCAGAAGCTCCGCAAGTCGGTCGTGCGTCTGCGAATCGTGTGGCTTGTACTTGTCGGAGTCGGCGACGCACGTCCGCAGGAACTCGATCGTCGGATCAATCTCGCGGCGCTTGCGCTCGTCCATGATGATGGCGTAGATCTGCCAGACGTCGGCGATCGCCTCGTAGTAGTCCCGCCGATCGCCCAGTTGCTGCACCACCTTGATGATGCCCCATGACTGAAGCTCGCGCAGACTCGTCGAGACATTCGACCGCGCCACGCTGAGCGTCTCGGCGATCTCCTCCGCGTGCATCGACCGCCCGCTGACGTACAGCAGCGCGTGAATCTGCGCCACCGTGCGGTTGATCCCCCACTTGGTGCCCATCTCGCCCCAGTGAAGAATGAACTTGTGCTGTACCGCGGAGAGTTCCATGACGCTTTCCTGAGATTTCTGTATCGACTGAAATAACTGTATCGTTCAAATTCCCCCACGTCAAGCCCCGCATCATATTTTTCGACACCCCGATCCCCTTCCCGCTTCACGCCACCAATTCGGGCGGATCGAAGCTCAACACCACCCACCATTCGTAGTTTTCCAGCGCGATGAGCCGGCCGGCTTCGTGGACCAGGGCGCGGAAGTCAGCGGGATTCGCGGCGGCGGCGCGGTCGACGAGGCGGGCCAGGACCATGGACATCTGATGCGACCGGGCGGCGACGCGCTCGTACTCGAGCTGCTTGGAGATGCCGTGTGCGGCGGCGCCCCAGGCGGGCAGCACCATGGCGGCGAAGGTGAAGAGATTCAACCAGAGCGGATGCTCGGCCGGAACGGCCTCGGCGACCACCTCGACGGACTCCGTCGCGCCGCGATCGGCTGAGGGCTTGTGATGCGCTCCGTGCGTCATCGTGCCGGTGAGATGGACGGCGGCGGCGATGAACGTGGCGAAGAAGGCGCCGAGGATCTTGTAGCGCGCATGCTCGGCGAGCTTCTCCTTGCGGTGGGCATTGCGGGCGTGCCAGGCCTGCTGATGCTTGAGCCAGCCATCGATGATGAACTTTTGCGCGGCGGGCGAGACATCGGGCTCGGGGGGCAAGGCAGCGCGCGTGCGAGCGACGATGGCGCGGACCGTGGCGGGCACCCATTGCTGAGGTCCGGCATAGAACGGCAGCGCACGGTGCGTATTGGTCAACGGCTCCGTCGGGTCTTCGCCGACGATCAACGTGAACAGGGCCATGCGAAGCTGCTCGGAGACGAAGCGGCTGTGCAGCCATTTTTCGTGCCACGCCCCGCGCCGATTCGCCAGGTAAATCCCGATCGCCGCCAGCATGGCGAGCAGCTCGACAATGGTCGGCCAGACGCTTGATGAAAAGAACAGGGCCTGTGCGACGGCCATCGAGACGGCGAACGCGGACAGGTAGAACACGCTCTTGCACGCCGCGACATACGCCCGCTGATAATTCGCCGATAGTTCTCCGGCGTGAATGCCGAAGGGCAGCAGCGTCCGCATCACCACTTCGAGACGATTCGTCGGATATGCGACGGTCTGTGCGAATTGGCGCAGTTTTTCGACGGCGTGTCGATAGCCATGCGCGAAGGCGTCGGGTGAAAGGGAACCGGTGCCGAGAAAGTCGCGCAGCTCGAACAAGCCCGCGGAAATCGCCGGTCCTTCGACGGGCATCGACCGGTCCGCGTCTCGGGAGCGACCGAGCAGGCGCGGCGGTGCTGCGGGGTCATTGGCGTCGATGACGATGACCGTACGCCCCGCTTCCAGGGCGTAGCGCACCGCATCGCCGGTTCCGCCAGCAGTGGCCGACGGCTTGCCGTCCCAGATCGCCACGAGCACTTCGCACGAATCGACGACCGCGCGCCCGACATCCGTATACGCCCGCCGCCGGGCCGCCACATCGCCGGGGTCCGGTTCATGATGATGCAGTTCGACGAGGCGATCGGCCTTCTTGATGAGCGATTCGAACTCGGCGCGGTCCTCGGCGCTGTCGAAATCCTTGCGATACTCGTCGAGCGGCATCGGCGTCACCACTTCAAGCCGGGCCGACAATTGCTCCATCGCCGATTGCGCCAGCACGCGATCGGCCCCCAGCGCCGCCGGGCTGATGACGACCCATTCGACCTGCACGCGCGGCGTGCCGGTCATGATGGACTTGAGCGAGCGCATGAGTTGATCCGAAGCCGCGCCCGCCCCCGCCGGGTCCGCCAGCTTACGATGCCCCACAACGCCGAGCCGAAGTTGATAGGGCACGGCGGTGAGTGTCGGAATCGGCGTGTCGGCGGCTGGCGTATCGGTCATGGATCCCCCGATGATCAATTTTTGACGCGGACCCATGTCGCCGTGCCGCGCGGTTCGGTGAAAGTGACGCGGTCCGGGCCGTCGAAGTTGTACGCCCCCTGCACGGGCGGACCGGCGGCGATGGCGCGCTTGAACTGGTACTTGCCGTCCGTCGCGTCAAGCAGACCTTTTTCGACACGGGTGAAACGGATCGTGTATTTGCCGTCGGTGCTCAGTACGAGCGTCGCGTCGTAGGGCAGATACGAATCAATGAACAACTGATGCGCCTGCCATGTGCCGACGGGCGAGGACTCGGGCAGGCCCGTGTCGGCGCGGCGGACCCATGAGGTCACCGCCGCTCCGTTGCCCGGAGGCATGAGGGACATCTGCGTATCGCCCTTCTTGGAGGCCAGGTGCGGCTGATCCTCATGCACGTACCAGAAGATCGCCTCCACACGATCCGAAGCGCCGGTGCGCGGCGAGGCGAAGGTGATGAACCCCTTCGCGGCGGTATTCTTGCTGAAGCGATCGGGTGTGATGCTCGGCGTGTACGTGCCCTGACCCTGCACGTCGATGCTCAACGTGTAGAGCCCGCCGGGCTGAATGTCGAGCGTGGCGTGCGCCTCGGGACCGGTCCATGCCGCAAGCAGCGTGTTGCCCATCGCCAGCGGCATCGTCGGTATGCCCGGAATGATCATCTCCGGGTCCATCTTCGAGCTGAGCATCCGCCACTGACCGGCGAATGCCTTGATGCCCTGCTGCTCGACAGACCCTCCGGAAGTGTTGTGCGCGGTCGTGCCGGCGGTGCTGGTCGAACCGTTGCCGGTTGCGACAGGCGCGCTGCCGCCGTCGTTCTTGCCGGGGCCGCGCAGAGCGATGATCAGCAGGAGAATCAGCGCGATGATGACGGCGGCGGTGATGGCGAGCGATTTGATGTGCTGAACGTACCACGGCGTCGGCGTGGGGATCACCATCGGCGGCGCTTTGGGCGTCTTCCCGCTCAAAAGCCGTTCGACCGTATCGCCCAGCACATTCAGATGCTGCTGAAGCGGCGGATTGAAAGCGTCGAGCCAGTGCGGCGTCGAGATGAAATACTCCAGCGACTTGGTCGGCATCACATTCTCGATCCGCATCGGGATGATGGGGATGCTTCGATTGACCGCCCGCTCGACCTCGCGTTTGATCTGCGGCGAGGCGTTGGCGTGATCGGAGAAGACGAGCACCATAACGCGCGAACCGTGGATCGCATCGACGATGGATTCGCTCCAGTCGGCGCCGGGCAGGATGTCGCGCGGGGCGATCCAGCAGCGGATTTTCCGCGCTTCGAGCGTCGCCACGACCGCATCGGCCGTGGGCTTGTCCAGCGAGGAATGACTGACGAAGACATCGTGACCCATGGTGCGTAATTTACCATTGCGTGCCGAATCGTGAAACGTGATGTTCGGGACGCGCGGGCGGGACGGGCATCGGTATAATCATCGCGACCGGCCCCGTAGCTCAGCGGTCAGAGCACGCGACTCATAATCGCTTGGTCCCTGGTTCAAATCCAGGCGGGGCTATTGGCGGGTGCGTGCATGTGGTCGGGTCTGCTTACGAGATGACGATGACGCCATCGAATGACTCATCGAGCGAATCCAAACAAGCCGCGGGCGAGCGGTTTGTCGTGCAGGTCGCGCGCGACGGGACGGTCATCGCGAAGGTCAACATCGACAAGACGCCGCTGACAATCGGGCGGTCCAAGTCGGCGGAGCTGCGCATCGATGACGACCGCGTGTCGCGCCGGCATGCGGAGATCGCGCGGGACAAGATCGGCCGTTGGGTGCTGCGCGATCTGGGCAGTCGCAACGGGACGCTCATCGACGGCCTGCCGGTCAGCGAGATGACGATCGACCTGGGCCGGGCATTTACGATCGGCGATTACACCTTCCGGATCATGCCCGTCGAGACGGCGAGCGAGCGGCCGCAGAGGGCGAGGCCGACGACGATCGTCGATTCGCCGCTGACGCATTACAGCACGTTCGGCGCCAACGCCGCCCGCATCGACACGCATCATCTGCACACGCTGACGGACTTCGGGCATGAACTGCTCGGTCTGGCGACACGGCGCGAGCGGCTGGAGCGATTGTGCCGGCTGATGGTCGACGGTGCGTTTCACGGTCGATTCGCGGCGGCGCTTTCGATGCGGCGCAGCGATCTGGAGCCGGAGCCGCAGGCGTTATGCGATGCGGTTCAGTCGGCCCGGGCGCAACAGCGCGGCGAAGCGCCGCCGCATCTGTCGCGCGGGCTGCTGGCGGCGATCAATGACAAACCCGCCCCGACGTTCGCGTCCAACACGGGCGGATCGAGCGGCGGGGTTGAAATGTCGATGGCGCCCGAAGCGGTCGGCGAGCAGGCGGCGGCGGCCGTCCCGCTCAACTTTGACGATGACACGCTGGAGGTGCTGTACGTGGCGTTTCCCCCGCAGTTCGGGACGGCGGAGTGGTTGACGCTCGTCGCGCTGGCGGCGCAGCAGTATCAGCAGGCGGAGGCGGCGATCAGGGCGCAGGAGCAGGCGCAGCGTCATGCGGCTTTGGAGCGGGAGCTGGCGGCGGCGCGCGTGATTCAGTTCCGTCTCGTGCCGCGCGAGCCCTCGGCGCATGGATTGGAAATCGCGCTGGGGTTCGAGCCGTGCCGCTGGGTCGGGGGCGATTACGTCGACGTGGTGCGCGATCAGTCGGGGGCGACGCTCTTGGTCATCGCGGACGTGACGGGCAAGGGATTGCCGGCGGCGCTGGTGGCGAGCGAGATGCATGCGATGGTGCATGCGTTCGTGCGTGCGGGCGCGGGATTGGGCGCGATGATGGACGGGCTCAACAGTCATCTGTGCGAGTACCTTGATGACGGAACATTCGTGACGGCGATCGCGCTGCGGCTCGACAGCGCCAGCGGCGAACTGGAGTGCATCAATGCGGGGCATCCGCCGGCGCTGGTGATCGATGCGCGCGGCGAGGTGCGGTCAATGCAGCAGGCGGAGAATCTGCCGCTGGGGATCGCGGCCGAACCGATGATCACCTCGCGCGAATCGCTTCCGGCAGGGGCGCTGCTTGCGATGTACACCGACGGGCTCACGGAGATGCGGCGGGAGAATGCTTCGATGCTCAACGTGGAGGGACTGGGCGGAGAGCTGGCGAAAATTTACGCCAAAATGGCCCGAGAAAACCTCACGAAAGTCAGCGAAGCGCTCAGCGATCGTTTGGACGCGATCCAGGGCGCTCGAGCAGCCGAGGACGATCGAACCTACCTTCTCGCTCGCCGAGCCCCGGGCGCTGGGGGCGATTAGGCGGGCCTTCGCCGGGCGGACCATTGTCATTGGGCCGCGGCGGCGGAGCGTCATTGGCGCCGTCCTTGTTGGCCGTGCGATCGACCGGCTCGGCGCGAAGCTGCGCGGCTGTGCCATGGATGACGCGGAATCGGACATGCTCGAACGATGTGTCGGTCGCCATCGACGTCAACCCCGGCGCATCGGGCGCAGTGAGCATCAGGTTCGGCTCAAGGCGCAGGCCCATCGGCGGGCCGGACCAGTGCAAGACCGCGTGATCGTTGAGTGCGACGTTCACGCTGACCTTGTCCGCTTCGTGCGACACCTGAACGAACATGCTCAGCGGACCGTCGAGCTTGATGTCGGCGGGGATGGACTGATCGACCGCATCTTGATCCTTCAGTTCGAGCCGCAGATTCGCCGCGGCGGTGTCGATCACCAGATGAACGGCCGCGGACGGCGCGAGCGGCAGGATCAGGCCGGTCGTATGGCCGAAGACCTGATGGAATTCGGCCTGCAGTTCGTAGTCATCAAGCACGCGCACGGGCAGCACCAGGCGCGGGCGTCGATTGTCGCCACCGGGACCGGCCTGCGCGACCAGACCGCGCGGCGTGATGACCCAACGTGCGTCGATCGCATCGGCGCGCGGGTCGATGAAGGGCATCAGATCGACGAGCCCGCTGGCCGGCGTCAGCACAACCGCGCCGTCGGGGATCACCAGTTCAGGATGCGGCGGCGGCGCGGGCGCGGCGGGAGGCGTCGGTGTCAGCGGCGCGGTCGGGGCGGGCTCGGCCGGTTGAATCCGCGTCGGTTCCGTCGGCGGATCGAGTTTGACGAGCTTCGGCGATTCGGCCGAGGGCGCGGGCGGTGCGGTGACGACCGTCTCGCCGCCGGGCGGATCGCCGCCGGCGGGCGTCAGATCCGCGACGAGCTGCGAAGCGGGCGATTCGGATACGATCGGCGTCGCGGCCGGCTCGGGCTTGATCGGACTCGTGATCTGTGCGACGGTCGCATTGGCATCGGGCGTCGCGTCGCTTGATTTGAACATGGAGCTGATGAGCACCATGACGAGCATGCCGATGACGATCGCCATGCCGACGCCGACGATGGCGGCCCACGGCTTTTTCTTCGATCGGCGGCCGGGCAATTCCGGAAGCTGCGGCAGCGAAGGCGAGGAGCGCTGCCTGGCGCTGCTCGCCGGGGCGGGCATCGTCGGCATGGTCGATTCGAACGACGGCGGGGTGCGTTCGGCGCCGGGCAGGGTCATGCCTTCCGGATCGCTGCGCGAACCGCCGATCGTGCGCGAGTCCAGATGCAGCGGCGTCCGCGCCGCCGAGGGCAGCGCCTGCTGCAGGGCCTCGATGACATGGCGCATCGACGGATAACGATCGTCGCGTTGCTTGGCGACCATGCGTGCGAATACATGCTGAAGCGCCTCTGCGGCGCCCGGGAGCGTGTCGCCGATGTTGGGAATCGGTCGATCGCGATGCGCCAGGGCGAGCGAGAAGGCAGTCTCGCCGGTGTAGGGAAGCTGGCCGGTGACGATGCGGTAGAGCGTGCAGCCCAGCGCGTAAATATCCGCGCGATGATCGGCGAGCTTGGGGTTTTCGGCCTGCTCGGGGGGCATGTACTCGACCGTGCCCATCATGCGCCCGGACATCGTCAGCGAATGCTCCGCCTGCGACTCGGCATCGATGAGCACCGCCAGTCCCATGTCCAGCACCTTCACCACGCCGTCGCGCCGCAGCAGCAGATTCGCCGGCTTCACATCCCGGTGAATCACGCCCTGCGCATGCGCGTAATCGAGCGCCGCGGCGGACTGAAGCACGATGTTGACCGCCTGATCGATCCCGATCGGGCCGCGCTTGTCGATGAGCGTCGAAAGGTCCACGCCGTCGACGAATTCCATGACGAGGAAAAGCCGGTGGGCGTGTTCGCCGGCGTCGTAGGCGGTGACGATATTGGGGTGATTGAGCCGGGCCGCCGCCTGCACTTCGCGGAAGAACCGCTTTTTCATCGCCTCGTTGTGCGACAGGGCCGCCGAGAGCACCTTGACCGCCACGATGCGGTTCATCATGCGGTGCCGCGCCTTGTAGACGACGCCCATGCCGCCGGACCCGAGGCGATCGACGATGACGTACGCCCCGCCGATAAGCAGCGACGCGGCGGCGCCCTGCCAGACGGCCTTGGCCTGAAACTCGCTCAGATGCCCGTCGCGCACCAGCCGCTGCAGGATCACCTTGCCGTCCGTCAAATCGGCCACGCCCGCCAGCGCCTCTTCGGACAGCAGCTCGCGTTTGCGAAGTTCAGCGAGGATTTCCTGAGGCGTCTGCGACATGCATCAGAGTGTATGGAGCTTGGGACTATCCGCCTATCGGCAAAGCAGCGTCACATCATGACACGCCGCACCGACGGCGCTTTACGCATGACGCTTGACCAGCACGACGGTCATGTCGTCATTCTGTTTCATCCCGCACGCGAACACCATCACCGCCTCGACAAGCAGGCGGATCAGTTCGTGCATCGGCTTGTCCTGATGGGCCCGAAGCACTTCAAGCACGCGCTGCTCGCCGAACTGTTCGTTGCCGGGCCCGATGTACTCGAAAATACCGTCGGAGATCAGCGCGAGGATGTCGCCGGGCGCGAGGCGGATCGGATCGGGGCGACCGGCGATCAGTCCGGGCATGATGCCCATCGGGATGGTCGACGCTTCGAGCAGATCGGCGTCGCCCGTGGCGGCGTGCAGGTGAATGATCGGGCCCTGACCGCCGGCGTGATATTCGACCTTGTGCGCGTTCGTGTCGAGCAGTCCCGCGAACGCCGTGACGAACCGGTTCTCGGCCAGGTCATCGCAGAGCTGATCGTTGACGTTGACGAACATGTCGTCGAGCGGGGCTTTGAGGCGCATCGCCATGCGGAACATCGACCGCACCTGCGTCACCGACAGGGCCGGCCCGATGCCGTGCCCCGTCGCGTCGCAAAGCAGGAGCAGCGCCCCCGAATCGTCGACGCCGACGACGTCGTAGATGTCGCCCCCCGTTTCGTCGGCGGGGCGCGACCAGCCGGCCAGATCGTAACCGCTCAGCACAGGCATGCTCGTGGGCAGCACGCGCTGCTGAATGTCATGGGCCAGCGCCAGATCGCGCTCCAGTTTCTGTTTGACCATGAAATCTTCGAGCAGCTTGGCGCGCTGCAGCGCCACGGCGCACTGGGCCGCCAGCGCCGTGCCCAGTCGTTCGTCGTCTTCCTCAAACACGCCGTCGGTTTTGTTCAGAAGCTGCATCACGCCGACCAGCTCATTGTCGATGCCGACAAGCGGGATCGTCAGCAGACAGCGCGTGCGGTAGCCGGTCTTGCGGTCGACTTCCTGATTGAACCGGGCGTCGGCGTAGACATCGGGGATATTCAGGACCTTGCGGGTCTGGGCACATTCGCCGGCGATGCCGACCTTGGCGGGGAAGCGGATTTCCTTGAGGCCCGTGGCGACCTTGGCGAACAGTTCGTTGGTCTTCTTGTCGTAGAGGAACACGGTGCCGCGATCGGCGCCGAGGACTTCGCGCGCGGCTTCGATGACCGTGTGCAGCGTGGTCTCCAGATCGACAGGCGCTCCCAGTTGGCGCGTCACATCCAGAACGCGCCAAAGGGCCTGAGTATCGAGTTGATCCGCGTGTGTGTACACAGTTACAGCTTGTCCCGAATGGACCCGACCACGAGCAGTCCCCCTAAGTATCGTCCGAAAACCTTGGCCGGTCAATTATTTTGAAACATATTCGCAACAACTTACGCATGTTCCGCCAGTGATGCGGCCTTTTGGCGCAGCAGGGCCAGTGCTCGTCGCTGCGGGTTGGACATGGCCAGGTCCGACATCGCCTCGATCCGCCGCCAGACGCCCGCCCCCCGACGAAGCCGTCCGCCGCTCGGCCGGGCAAGCCAGACTTCGAAGGCAATGCGGCGATGGGTCGTCAGATGCGCAAAGCCACCGTTTTTGCGAACCGCGCCGATGCGAAGGCCCGTCGCGGCATGGACCCATTCCTTCAGTTCGCCCTCGCCTTCGAGCGTCGGCAACTCCCACATCCCCGCCCACAGCCCCGCATCACCCCGCTGCCGCACGAGCCATTGTCCGTTCCGCTCGATCGCCACGACTCGATGCGTCACCGCCCGCACGTTCGCACGCTTGCGCACCGCAGGCAGTTCCGCTACGCGATCCGTCGCCAGCGCCTTGCACATCGACCGCACCGGGCACGCATCACACCGGGGATTGACCGGCGTGCAAATCAGCGCGCCAAGTTCCATCAGCGCCTGATTCCAGTCCCCCGCCGTGCATGCACCACGCAGGCGCACTTGCATCAGTGCTTCGGCCCGCCGCCAGGTCATCGCCTCCGCATCGTCGCCGTCGATGGCGTCGATCCGACCCAGCACGCGCAGCACATTGCCGTCGACGAGCGCCGCCGGTTGCCCGTAGGCGATCGACGCGATCGCGCCCGCTGTGTATCGTCCGACCCCCGGAAGTTTGAGAAGCTCGTCGACCGTCTGAGGCACGCGCCCGTCGAAATCGCTTGCGATCATTTTCGCCGCACGATGCAGATGGCGCGCCCGCCGGTAGTACCCGAGGCCCTGCCATGCGTGCAGCACCTCCTGCTCATCCGCCGCCGCCAGCGCCGCGACTGTCGGCCACCGCGCGACAAACCGCTCGAAATACCCGATCACCGTGGCGACCTGCGTCTGCTGGAGCATCGCTTCGCTCACGAGCGTGTGATACGCATCGGGAAATGCGCCCGGCCGCGCACGCCAGGGCATCGCGCGGTGCGCCTTGGCGTACCACTTGAGCAGGGCGGACTTGAGTTGGCGCGAGGCCTCATCCTGATGCATGAGGACATCATACCGATTTACCCTATCGAATCGCCGCCCAGACGCCGCCTATGATCAGTCATGCGGTGCGCTCCATGCATTCTGCTCATCGCCCTGCTGACCGGCGTCTCGCTCGCCGGGTGCAGCACCGCCGTATACAACACCGACTACACGTATCGACCCCGCCCGCTCGAAGTGCCCATGGCGGTCGGCGATCAGACGCAGGTGCGTGCGCTCGCCACCATCGTCGGCCTGCGCAATGAAACCGATGCCGCGCCCGCTGCGATCGATGTGCGTCTGCGCCTCGATAATGTCACCGATCAACCGGCACGGTTCGACCCCGCCGCGCTGGCGCTCTTCGATGCCGCCATCAAGCAGTTCGATCCGCCGACCGTCGCTCCCGCCGGCGTGCAAACCATCGCGCCGGGTCAGAGTGCCACGATCGAAGCGGCGTTTCCCCTGCCGGGCAGCGGACTGTACACGAACCGCGGATTCGATCTGGACGGGCTCAACCTGCGATGGACCGTGACCGTCGGCTCGCAGAGTCTTTCCCACAGCGCGACCTTCCTTCGCAAACCCGATGAGACGCTCTATCGCCCGTATCCGTATTACTGGGGCGATCCGTTCTACGATCCGTGGATCCCCTATCGTCACTACCGCCGCCATTGATCCCCCCGTTTAGCGAAGCCGCTCGCGGTGTGTTTCTTCCCCCTCGGCGTGCTATCCTGTCACTTCACCCCTACAGGAGCCCGCCATGTTCCAACGCGCCGCCGCCCTGCTCGTCGCCTTCTCGCTTTGCTCTCCGCTCTTCGCCGCCGACGAATCCTTACCTTCTATCTTCAACGGCAAAGATCTCTCCGGCTGGAAAGCCCCGAATCCCAATCCCTGGTGGTCCGTCACCGCCGACGGCACGCTCCTCGGCCAGCAGGACGAAAAGGCCAAGGGCTCCGTCCTCGAAACCGAACAGGAATACCGCAACTGCATCGTCGAACTCGAAGTCCGCTGGCCCGAGGGCTCCGACCTCGACTCCGGCGTCTTCATCCG
Organism: Planctomycetota bacterium; assembly: GCA_016125255.1. Lineage (NCBI taxonomy): Bacteria > Pseudomonadati > Planctomycetota > Planctomycetota bacterium. The sequence continues at coordinate 131,012 of WGMD01000029.1, forward strand.
TGCCAAACAGAAATGGCAGTGCCAGATCGGCGTCTCCCGCTCCCTCAAGCGCGACATGACCTGCTCCATCTATGTCCCCAAAGGCGGCTACGTCGCCAAGGCCCACGACGTCGAAAAGCTTCTCAAGCCCGGCGACTGGAACAAAATCCGCATTGAAGCCCGCGATGACCACTACACCATCATGCTCAACGGCCAAACCGTCCTCGACACCGACCTCCCCGGCTACAACACCCCCGGCCCCATCGGCCTCCAAATCCACCCCGGCGTCAAGAACATGAAAGTCGAATTCCGAAACATCCACGCGGTGGAATTGAAATAGCCGCGGCACAACGTGTCGCGCGTAAACTTACTCCCATTCGATCGTCGCGGGGGGCTTGCTTGAGATGTCATAGACGACGCGGTTGACGCCACGGACTTCGTTGATGATGCGGTTGGAGATGGTGGCCAGCACGTCGTAGGGCAGGCGGGCCCAGTCGGCGGTCATGAAGTCCTGGGTTTCAACGGCCCGGATGGCGACGACGCTGTCATACGTGCGGCCGTCGCCCATGACGCCGACGGATTGGGTGTTGGTCAGTACGGCGAAGACCTGACTGGTCGAGCGATACAGATTGTTCGCCACGATCTCTTCGAGCAGGATTTCGTCGCAGTCGCGCAGAAGATCGAGCTTGGGCTTGGTGATGTCGCCCATGACTCGGACGGCGAGGCCGGGGCCGGGGAAAGGATGACGCCAGACCATCGACTCGGGCAGGCCGGCGACTTCGCCGAGGCGGCGCACTTCATCCTTGAACAGATCGCGGAGAGGTTCGATGAGTTCGAAGCCCAGTTCAGCGGGGAGGCCGCCGACGTTGTGATGCAGTTTGATGTTCGCCGCGGTGCCGGCAAGGGACTGGCCGGATTCAATGACGTCGGGATAGAGCGTCCCTTGAGCGAGATATTTCGCATCAGCGATGTCGGAGGACGCCGACTTGAACACGTCGATGAAACGGTGCCCGATGCGGCGGCGTTTTTCCTGCGGATCGGTGATGCCGGCGAGGTCGGTGAGGAATTCCTTTTCGGCATCGATGACGCGGAGATCGACGTCGAAGTGATCGCGGAAAGTGGTTTCGACGAGTTGGCGTTCGTTCTTACGGAGGAGGCCGTTGTCGACGAAGATGCAGGTGAGCTGTTTGCCGATGGCTTTGGCGAGCAGCGCCGCCACGACGGACGAGTCGACGCCGCCGGAGAGTCCGCAGATGACACGATCGGAGCCGACGCGGGCGCGGATCTGCGTGATCTGCGCTTCCATGAAGTCGCTCATGCGCCACGTGTTTTTGCAATGGCAGATGTTGTAGAGGAAGTTATGGAGGATTTCGACGCCGTGCGGGGTGTGCGTCACTTCGGGGTGGAACTGCACGCCGTAGAACGGGCGATTGCGATGGCGCACAGCGGCGTAGGGACAGGTGTCCGTCGTGGCCAGGGCGATGAAGTCGTTGCCGAGCTGCGAGAGCTGATCGCCGTGGCTCATCCATACCGATGTGTGCGCCGGCACGGATCGGAACAAATCAGCGGCGTCGGTGATTTCGATTTGCGCCCGGCCGTACTCGCGCGCTTTGGCGGGATCGACGCGGGCGCCCAGAAGCTGGCATCCGATCTGCATGCCGTAGCAGATGCCCAGCACGGGGACGCCGAGGTCGAAGAGGCGTTCATCGCAGCGCGGGGCGCCGTCTTCGTAGACGCTGGACGGCCCGCCGGAGAGGATGATCCCTTTGGGTTTGAGCGAGGCGAGGGTTTCGTAGGAGGTATCGGGCGCGACGAGCACGCTGAACGCCCCGGCTTCGCGGACGCGGCGGGCGATGAGCTGCGCGTACTGCGAGCCGAAATCGAGGACGGGGATGACTTCATCGTGAGGCAGTTGGATCATGGAATGGTTCCCAAAGCGAAGCGCGTCATGGTAGTGGAAAGAGAGCAGGCCGCAAGCGGCCTCGCTAAACGCGATTGCGATGCGTATCGTACGCCATGATGCAAAAGCAACCCACCCGCCGCCGTTTCACCGTATTCATCATCTTTCTCTTCGCTCTCGCCGCCCCCGCCTTCGCGGCGGATCGCCCCAACATCATCATCATTCTCGCCGACGACATGGGCTACTCCGACATCGGGTGCTACGGGGGCGAGATCGACACGCCGAATCTCGACAAGCTCGCGGCGGAGGGGGTGCGCTTCACGCAGTTCTACAACACCTGCCGTTGCTGTCCGACGCGAGCCGCCCTGCTCACGGGGCTTTACTCGCACGAAGCGGGCGTCGGACACATGGTCGACGACCAACATCTGCCCGGCTACCGCGGCGTGCTCAACGATCAATGCCGCACCATCGCCGAATCGCTGCGCGACAGCGGATACACGACGCTCATGTGCGGCAAGTGGCACGTCGGTTCGCAGCGCGGGCACTGGCCCACTGATCGCGGGTTCGACCGTTACTTCGGCACGCCCACCGGCGGCGGCGTCTACTTCAAAGACACGCTCAATATCCGCGATACGGTGTTCTTCGTCGACGGCGATCAGAAGATCGAACTGCCGGATGATTTTTACGTGACGGATTCGCTGACGGATCACGCGATGCGGTTCATTGACGACGCCGCGAAGGGCGACAAACCGTTCTTTTTGTATCTGGCTCACATCGCACCGCACTGGCCGCTTCAGGCCAAGCCGGCGGACATCGCCAAGTATGAAGGCAAGTACGACATGGGCTGGGATGCCGTGCGCGCAGCGCGCTACAAGCGGCAGGTCGAGATGGGCATCGTCAAACGGGATTGGGAACTGAGCAAGCGCGATGATCAATCCAAGGCATGGGACAGTCTCAGCGAAGAACATCGCAAAGACCTGTCGCATCGCATGTCCGTCTACGCGGCTCAGGTCGATTGTCTGGATCAGAACGTCGGGAAGCTGATGGCGAAGCTCGAAGCGCTTCGCCTCATGGATAGCACGCTGGTCATGTTTCTGTCGGACAATGGGTGCAGCGCCGAGGGCGGACCGGGCGGGTTCAGCCGGGGGTTCAAGGGCGTGCCGATCGGCGAGGGGACTTCGTATGCGAGCGTCGGGCTGGAGTGGGCCAATGCGAGCAACACGCCGTTCCGCAAGTACAAGACGCGGACGGAGGAAGGCGGGATATCGACGCCGCTGATCGTGCACTGGCCGGCGAAGATCGCGGCGGGCCAGCGCGGGTCGCTCAATGATTCGCCGGGGCACGTCATCGACCTGATGCCGACATGTCTGGCGGCGGCGGGCGCGAAGTATGCGCCGGAAGCGGACCTCGGCAAGTACACGCCGCTGGAGGGTCGGTCGCTGATGCCGGCCCTGTCGGGCGGGTCGGTCGAGCGTGACGAAATTTGCTGGGAGCATGAGGGGAATCGGGCGATCCGCATGGGGGATTGGAAGGCCGTGTCGCCGAAGGGGGCGGCGTGGCAGCTTTACAATCTCGCGGTCGATCGGACGGAGACGCGCAATCTGAGCAGCGAAGATCCGAAGCGCACGGCTGAGCTGGCCAAGGCGTGGGAGGCATGGGCGATTCGGGTGCATGCCGAGCCGTCGCCCTGGGACAAGAAGGGTAAAGGAAAAGGCCCAGCCGATTCGGCCGGACCTTCGGAGTGAACAAGTTGTCGTGACGTTCAGTCGCTCAGGCCGGGGATGTTCCAACCTTTGCGATAGGTGCGGCGGATGAGCGCGGTGGCTTCGGGTTTGTTCTTGAAGCTCAAGCTTGGGGCATCCCATTCGATCGTTTCATTGGGGAAGCGCGTCGCCACGCCGCCGAGCAGCACCGACTCGGTGAGCGGACCGGCGTAGTCGAAGCCCGCGCTCGTCTTACCCGTGCCGGTGCATGCATCGACGAACTGGAGCCAGTGGTCCTGTCCTTCGAGCTTCGGATAGGCGTAGTCCTTGTACTTGTCGACGGGGTAGAGGAAAGGGCGCTCGATGTGCGGCAGGAGCATCGTGCCTTCGGTGCCGACGATGATGGAGCCCTGCCCGGGAATGCCGCGGCCGGTGACGAGGTCGGTGACTTCCTTGGGCGGGCGCATGTCGCCGTCGTACCAGGTCACGTTGACGGTTTTGCTTTCGGTGTATTGCGTGCCGGGGAAGACGTACTTGATGTGTGCGTTGATGCCCCAGTTGTATTCGCTGGGCTTGGGTCCAAGCGAGGTGAGCGAGACGGGGGCGGTCAACGCGGCGGCGTTGTAGATCGGGTCGTAGATGTGGCAGCCCATGTCGCCGAAGGTTCCGGTGCCGAAGTCGAGTCGTTTGCGCCATTGACCGGGGTGGAAGTATCCGCCGCCGATGAAATCGGTTTGCGGGCCCACGCCGAGCCAGACATCCCAGTTGAGCGTATCGGGGACGGGGTCGGAACGGTTGGGTCTGGCGCCGTTGTCGCCCCACTTCTTGCCGGACCAACTGTGGATTTCCTTGACCTTGCCGATGCCGCCGGATTGGACGATGGCGACCGCCATGCGGTAATAGATCGACGAATGAATCTGGATGCCCATCTGCGTGACGACGCCCGCCTTCGCGGCGGCCTCGGTGACCTTACGGACTTCGTAAATCTCATGGCAGAGCGGCTTCTGGCAATAGACGTGTTTGCCGTGATGAATCGCCGTCATGGCGATCGGTGCATGCGAATGATCCGGCACGGTGACGTTGCACGAATCGAACTTGTCGCCGAGTTTGTCGAAGACTTCGCGCCAGTCACTGAAAAACTGCACGTCCTTGAAAGCGCCCTTGACGTAATCGAGGCGCGTCGAGTCGACATCGCACGCGGCGATGAGCTTGAAGCTCGGGTGCCGGGAGAGACTGGAGATGTCGCTCTTGGCCATGCCGTTGGCGCCGAAGGCGATGTGGTTGAGCATGGTGTTGGGCGAAGCGGCGCGGACCAGCCGGGGCATCGCCCACGGCAGCGCCGCACCGGCGACCGCCACGTGTTTGAGAAACGATCGACGCGTCGAGCGATAGGACATCCGATGTGCTCCACAATGCAGGAGAGGAATCATGCGGCGGGTGTCACATCATAGAACGCTCCGCCGGTCGCGCCAATTGCGGTTCCGCGCCGCGGCGCCGCTTCATACGTATTTGCCGGACAATCGCGATAATTTCGTCGCGGAGACGTCCATAGGAACCATCAAAACATCTTCTTCGATGTCGATTCGCCGCGCAAGCGTGACCATACAGGCGGTACAGACGGACCGGATTTTTTCGGGCGTGATGCTCTTAAGTAAATCCGCCCGGACGCTTCGCCGATGGGGAAGGTACGCCCCGGTGGAGTCGGGGCAGTGGAGTCCAAAGATGAATGACAAAGCCAAGCCCGTTCAGATCGGCCGCATCCTCATGGATCATGGCGTGCTCACCGAGGCGCAGGTCGAACAGATTCTTCGAGAGCAATCCGCCCACGCCCGCCCCTTCGGCCTGATCGCCGAAGATATGTTCGGGATCAGCGCCGACGCAGTCGAGAAGGCGTGGATCGATCAGTACATTTCATATGGGACGGAGATCGACCTGGACAAGCAGCGCGTCGATCTTCAGGTGCTCCGCATGCTCAATCGCCGGCAGGCGTGGCAGTTCCGCCTGCTGCCCATCCGCCGCGAGAGCCGGCAGTTGGTCGCCGCCACGAGCCGCGAGCATCTGAAGCGGGCGGTCAACTTCGCGTGGCGCCGCTTCGATGACCCGGTGTATTTCCTGATCGCTCGTCGGCCCCAGCTCGAAGAGTTCCTGATGGAACACTATCCCTGGCCGGCCGCGCTCGATCTGCCGTTGGCAAGCTGAGCGGGAGAGCCCGACATCCGAAACTCGAAATTCGAAGGGCGCGCCGCGTAATGCGGCGCGTTATTCGCTGGGTGAATCGGCGGCGTTTTCCTGGGTGTCGTCATCGCTTTCGATGAGGCCGCAGGCGCGCATCGCGCCTTCGCCGAACGTCAGCGCGTTCTTGCCCTGCTTTTTGGATTCAAGCAGCATCTCGTCGGCAAGCTGGTAAAGCTCCTCGGGCGTCTGGCCGTCCCACGGATAGCTGGCCAGCCCGCCGGAGATCGTCAGCGTGCCGTGCACGGATTGGGCGAGTTTCGGGAAGCGATGCTCGCAGACCGCCCGCTGGAAGCGCTCCGCCGCCGTGCGAACGGTGTCAGGGTGTTCGGAGCGTTTGCGCCGCGGCGGATCTGCATCCCAGAAGATCACGCCGAACTCGTCGCCCCCGACGCGCGCCACCACATCGTGCTTACGCACCACCGACATCATCAGCTTCGCCGTCTCCTGCAGAATCTCATCGCCGGCCTGATGTCCGTAGCGGTCGTTGTACATCTTGAAGTTGTCGATATCGTAGACCATGAGCGTGACGCGGAAGCGCTCGACTTTCGCCCGCTCGACGATCGATGCGAGAAACCGGTCGAAATACCGGCGGTTCCACACGCCCGTCAGGTCATCGTGCAGCGCCATGTCGCTGAGCCGTTCGATGTGCCGTTCGAGACTGAGCCAGCGGGCGAGCCAGTTGGCGTAGGCCTTGAGCGTGGGCATCGCCATTGCGTTGGATGCGAGATAGCCCAGATCGTGACCATTGAACATGACCGGGACGCATGCCGCCGCGGTCGGGTCCGCTTCGCTGACATGTTGCACGGCTCCCTCGCCGGCGCGCTGTTCGATGACCTTCATCGCCAACGGCAACAGTCCCTTGCGGTCGCGCAGCATCTGCTCCACCAGATCGACGTCGCCCAGCGGGCGAACGGCGGGCGAGTCGGCAGCGGGAGCTTCTATGGGTCTGACGGCTTCGTGAATCGCCTCGGCCGCCGCCGTCGTCTTCGTCACGGGGCGCGCCAGTGCTTTGACCAGCGCGTCATGATCAAGCGGTTGAATGAAATAGTCGTCGAATCCGAGCCGCACTGCTTTCATCGCCGCCGGCTCTTCCGATGCATCGGCGATGAGCAGCAGCTTCGCCGCCGGCGCAAGCTCCCGCAGCGCCCGCACGGTCGGCTCCATCGAACCGACGAGCGGTCCGACCCGACCCACCACCGCGCCGACCTTCGACCGCCCCATCTCGCCCAGCGCCGCCAGATAATGCTCCACCGTGACGATTGACTCGACGGGCGATTCGGGCGCATGGCGCAGCGAATGGGCCAGCGCCTCATCGCCCACAACCACCGTCACCGCTTCGCGATCCTGAATCAAGTGCGTTTCCTTCATCCTTCATCCGAGCCGCTCGGCTCGTCGTCCGCCAGAAGCATCGCCAGTTCCTCATCGCTGAGCGTCACGGGCTCGAGGGATTGGACCGGCGGGCGCGGGGGCGTCTCGTGCTCCGATTCCTGTCTGTCCATACGCGGCGCGGCCGCCGCGGGGTTGAATGCTGCGGGGGGCGTCGGCGATTTGGGCATGGGCTTCCCCGACCCATGGCTCGCGCCATTGGTCTTCCCATAGTGAGAAAGTGCCGGCTGAGCGTCGAAGCGATACTGCCAGACGACCAGTTCGGGATGGTACGACTTAACCGTCCGCGCGAGATTTTCCGATTCGCTCATCGCCGCCGGGTCCACGATGACGAGCGCCAGATATCGGCCCCGCGCCAATGCCGTCATCGCCGCGGGCGCGTCATGTACTTCGCGCACCGACACCTGCCGACGACGCAAGCCCTCCAGCAACTCCGCCGGGGCTTCGCAGCCCCGCGGCAGCAGGATCAAGCTCTTGGTCACCGGTGCGTCGCCTCTCTTGCTCGCATCCGCGCGGTGAGTCATGTTCTACCGCTATTCTACCACGCGTTTGGGGGTGGTGACGGCTCATTTGATCGCTACAATGCCCCTTATGACCGCCCAGACCCGAATTTATCTGGACAATGCCGCCACCAGCTTCCCCAAACCCCCGGCGGTGCTCGAGGCGATCAACCACTTCGCCACCCAACTGGGCGCCTCGCCCGGCCGCGGGTCGTATGCCGAATCCCTCCAAGCCGGGCGACTGTTGGACCAGACCCGCTCGCGCCTCTGCCGGCTCATTAACGGGGCCGATCCGCGCCATGTGATTTTCTCGCTCAACTGCTCCGACGCCCTGAACATGGCGATTCGCGGCGTCGTCTGGGCGGATGCCTCGCGACCCCGACACCTCATCACGACCGACCTCGATCACAACTCGATCCTCCGCCCATTCAACGCGCTGTGTCGGCATGAGCACATCACGCAGACGCGCGTGCCGGTCGATCCGGCGACGGGGCTCGTCGATCCCGATGACGTTCGCCGCGCGATCACCGCCGATACGTGTCTGATCGCCCTGCTGCATGCGTCGAATGTCACGGGCACGGTGCAGCCGATCGGCGACATCGGCGCGATCGCGCGCGAGCATGGCGTGCTCTTCTGCGTCGATGCCGCCCAGTCGTTGGGGCATCTGCCGGTCGACGTCGAATCAATGCACATCGACCTGCTGGCCGCACCCGGCCACAAGGGTCTGCTCGGCCCGCTCGGCACCGGCTTCCTCTACATCCGCCCCGGCGTCGAACACGAAATGACCACCACGCGCGAAGGCGGCACCGGCTCCGTCTCCGAAAGCGATATCCAACCCGACTTCCTCCCCGACCGCTTCGAGCCCGGTTCTCACAACACGCCCGGAATACTCGGCCTCGGGGAAGGCGTGCAATGGCTCATCGACCGCGGGATCGATCATGTGGCGGCCCATGAGTCGGCGCTCATCGAGACGTTTCTGGGCATCCTTCGCGACGCCGACCTGCCCGCGCTGCATCTGTATGGCCCTCCGACCGCGGCGCATCGCTGCGGCGTGTTCTCCGTTCGGGTCGACGGCTACGACAACCCCGTCGATCTCTCCGCCGCGCTCGAAAACGAATACGGCGTGCTGACGCGCTCGGGTCTGCACTGCGCCCCCGGAGCGCATCAGACGCTCGGCACCGCATCATGCGGGGGAACCACGCGCCTGTCCTTCGGCCCGATGACGAGCATCGACGACGTCACCGCCGCCGCCCGCGCCCTCGTCGAACTCGCACACGCCGCATCGCCCGCCGTCGCTTCGTCTTCGCATCGCGGCTGACTTTCGATTTGTCCCCTCGCCGCTTAAACTAAGCTCCATGAATCGCTCACCCGTCAACTCCCGGCTCGTTGTGCAGTACGGACTGCTCGGCGGGTGCGTGGCGATCTTCGCGCTGTTCATGGTCTGGCCCATCATCCTCACCGTCAGCGGCGGGTTCTACGAAACCGCCTCCGACGGATCAAGCCATTTCACGCTCCGTTACATCGCCGGCGTTTTCTCCGACCCCGTGCAGCGGCAGGGCCTCATCAACAGTCTGATCATCGCCGTATGCGTCACGCTCCTGTGCCTGCTCATCTCGATCCCACTGTCGGTGATCGCCACGGGCTTCGACTTCCGCGGCAAAGCGATGTTCTCCGCCCTGCTGCTGGTGCCGATGATCCTCCCGCCGTTCGTCGGCGTCATCGGACTGCGGCAGCTCATGGGCCGCTTCGGCGCGTTCAACGCCCTGCTCATCGACCTGCACATGATCGACCCGGCGCACCCGACCGACCTGCTGGGCACTGCGCGGCTCGCCGGCGTGATTATCATGGAAGCCCTGCACTTGTATCCGATCATCTACCTGAACGCGACGGCTTCGCTCGCCAATCTCGACCCCGCGCTCGCGCAGGCCGCCGAAAACCTCGGCGCCTCGCGCTGGACACGTTTCACGCGCGTCACGCTTCCGCTCATCCTGCCCGGTCTTTTCGCCGGCGGGATCATCGTGTTCATCTGGTCGTTTACCGAGCTGGGCACGCCGCTGATGTTCGACTATTACGAGACGACGGCGGTGCAGGTCTTCTGGGGCATTCAGGAAATGGCCGACAATGCCCGCCCCTACGCGCTCGTCGCCGTGATGCTCGGCGCGGCTGTGCTTCTGTACGCCTCCGGCAAACTCGCCTTCGGCGGCAAGGCCTACGCGATGGCCACCCGCGCCGGCACGCAGGCGACGACGCGCAAGCTGACGGGCCTCATGGGCTATCTCGCTGCCGTGCCCTTCGTGATCGTCACGCTCCTGGCCGTCATGCCGCACATCGGCGTGATCCTCGCGAGCTTCTGCGTCCCCGGCCAGTGGTATCAGAGCGTGCTGCCGACGCAATGGACCACGGCGCATTACGCCGGCGCGATGACGCATCCATTGGCCAACGGGTCGATTCACAACAGTCTGCTGTATTCATGCATGGCGGTCGTCGTCGACATCGTGCTGGGGCTGATGATCGCGTGGCTGATCGTGCGGAGCAAGGTGCGCGGGCGGTGGCTGCTGGACAGTCTGGCGATGCTGCCGCTGGCGGTGCCGGGGCTGGTCCTGGCCTTCGGATATGTGGCGCTGTCGCTTCAGATCCGCAGCGTGTTCCGCGCGATGGGCGGCGATTCGCCGTCGTGGCTCCAGATCGTCGGCGAGACGCCCAATCCGATCGTGTTCCTCGTCATCGCCTACGCCATCCGCCGACTCCCTTACGTCGTCCGCGCTGCCGTCGCCGGGTTGCAGCAGACGTCGGGTGAACTGGAGGAAGCGGCGGTGAACCTCGGGGCGTCGCCGCTGTATGCCGCCCGTCGCGTGATCATCCCGCTCATTCTCGCCAACCTCATCGCCGGCGGACTCCTCGCCTTCAGCTTCGCCATGCTCGAAGTCTCCGACTCGCTCATCCTCGCGCAGACCGAAGAGAATTTCCCGATCACCAAGGCGATCTACTCGCTCTTTGAACGCCTCGGCGACGGCCCGTACATCGCCAGCGCCATGGGCGTCTGGGGCATGGCGCTATTGACCGTCACACTCGTCGGCGCCTCCGTCATGATCGGCAAAAAACTCGGCTCCATCTTCCGCGTCTGACCCCCGAAAGTTCGCCCCCCGTTTAGCGGCGGGGCAACGCTCCGCGCTTCTTCTTTTCACGTCAATTCGCCCCCGGAGTTCACCCATGCAACACCTTCCCCTCGGCGTCTCGAACATCTCCGCCTCGCGCGTCATCTTCGGCGCCTGGGCCATCGGCGGATGGATGTGGGGCGGACAGGACGAAGCCCAGGCCATCGCGTCGATTCACGCCGCCCTCGACGCCGGCATCAACACGATCGACACCGCCCCGATGTACGGCATGGGCCGCAGCGAACAGATCGTCGGCAAGGCCCTCGCCGGCCGGCGCGACAAAGTTGTCATCGCCACCAAGTGCGGCATGCGTTGGGACCTGGCCAAAGGCAAGATGTTCTTCCGCACCGATGAGGACTCCGTCAACAACGAATCCGGCGATTATGCCGTGCATATCTACAACGGCCCCGAGTCCATCCGCGAGGAAGTCGAACGTTCGCTCAAGCGGCTCAACACCGACTATATCGACCTGTACCAGACCCATTGGCAGGACCCCACGACGCCGCTCGATCAGACGCTCGCCGAGCTTGTGAAGCTGCGCGATGAAGGCAAGATTCGCGCCTTCGGTCCGTGCAACGCCGACATGGTTCAGCTTCATCAGTACACGCTTGCCGGCGCTTCGACCGATCAGGAAAAGTATTCCATGCTCGACCGCGATCCCGAAGCCGAGCGCCTGCCCTACTGCCGCGAGCACAACGTGGCGGTGCTGGTGTATTCGCCCCTTTCCAACGGCCTGCTCACCGGCAAAGTCACCGCCGACCGCAAATTCGCCGCCGATGATTTGCGCGCCCAGCGCCCACGTTTCACCGTCGAAAGCCGCACGAAGATCAACGATCGCCTCGGGCGGATCGCCCCGATCGCAAAGTCGCACGGCCTCACGCTCGCGCAGCTTGTCATCGCATGGACCCTCGCCCAGCCGGGCCTGACGCACGCCCTCATCGGCGCCCGCACGATCAAGCAGTCGCAGGAAAACGCCGCCGCCGCGGATGTGAAGCTCAGCGAGGACGAACTGGCCGCGATCGATACCGCCATTGAAGACCTCGCCGAAGGCATCGGCTCCTCCGGTCCGCCGCGGCAGTCGTAACCGGCCGCTTCCATGAACGGGCAGTTGCCGCCGCCGTGCAACGTGGGATAATCGCCGCATGGCTCATCTCAAAACCGTCTTCCTCTTCGACGTGGACAATACGCTGCTCGACAACGACCGCGTCACCGCGGACCTGAAGCGTTACACCGCCAAAAACTTCGGCGAGGCCCGCTCGCAGGATTACTGGCGCATCTTCGAGCAGATTCGCACGGAGCTTGGTTACGCCGATTACCTGGGGGCCCTGCAGCGCTATCGCATTCAGCATCCGCGCGATACGAATCTGCTGGCCGTGTCGAACTTCCTCGTAAACTACCCGTTCGCCAATCGGCTGTTCCCCAATTCGCTGGACGTCATTGACCACGTCAAGCAGTGGGGCCCGGCGTGCGTGCTGTCCGACGGCGACGTCGTGTTCCAGCCCCGCAAGGTCGAGCGCTCCGGCATCTACGACGCCGTCGATCAGAACGTGCTCATCTACGTGCACAAGGAATTCGAACTCGAAGACGTCGAAGCCCGCTACCCGGCTGAGCATTACGTGCTCATCGACGACAAACTCCGCATCCTCACCGCCGTCAAACAAATCTGGGGCAAGCGCATCACGACCGTCTTCCCGAAACAAGGCCACTACGCCCTTGATGAAAAGGCCATCGCCAAGTTCCCCCCCGCCGACGTCGCCATCGACCGCATCGGCGACCTGCTCAACTTCACGCTCGACGAACTACTTACCGCGACGAAGTGACCCGGTCCCCTCTCCCTCCGGGAGAGGGTTAGGGTGAGGGTGGCCGCAAATGCGGGCGCGTCACGCACCCGAGCGCCTCACATCTGTAAACACGCTGTCCATCGAATCGCGCTCGACTGCCGCGCCCCCTCACCCCGGCCCTCTCCCGGTGGGAGAGGGAGTGAGATTACGCCAATTTCATCGCCTCGCGCAGCACCGGCTCGTAGGCGTCGGCGTAGCGCATCGCGCCCAGGTCGCTGGCGTGCGAGCCGTCGGTCGAGCCCTCGCCGTCGTCGCCGAGCAGGTGGTCGCCGGGCAGGTAGAGCAGCTTCTTGTAGCCGTCGTTGACGAGCGTGTCGTACGATTCGCGCAGGGCTTTGTGGTTGGCCATGTGGTATTCGTACCGGGCCGGCAGGAACTCGGCGTTCGAGTTGATGCGGTCTTCGACGAGCACGATGGGCACGTCCGGCCTGGCGTCGCGAAGTTGTTTGACGAGAGGGATGCACCGCTCGGTGATTGTCTTGGCGCCCATGTTCGGACAGCAGTCGATGACGTAGACGAGCGGGTCGAGTTCGACGAGGAAGTCGCCGACGGATTTTTCCATGGTGCCGTTGCCGGAGAAGGCGAGGTTGATCGTCGGGTGATTGAGTCGGCGCTGGAGGATGTTGATGATGCCCATGCCCGGCCGCGAGGCGCAGGCGCCGTGCAGAATCGACGTGCCGTAAAACACGATGGGCTTTTCGCTGCGCGGCGCGATCGGCGTGAACATCGCGTTTTTCGGCATGCCGATCTCGACCTTTTCGGGGCTGTTGAAAAGCGGCAGGTAGATCATGAAAGTGCGCTTCCCGGGGGCGACGCCGTCGACGACCTTGACGTTCATCCTCTGATTCGTCGGCTTGACGACCGAGAGCCAGCGCATGTCGCCCTTGTCATCGCTCGCATAAAAGTCGATCCCGCTCATCGCCGTCGCCGGCATGTGCGGCATATCCAATGCCGAGCCCATCAGGTCATAGCGCACATGCAGCGTCGTCGCATCGCTCTCGAATCGGGCGCTCATCCCCGTGCTGTGCCGGCTCAGATTCCAGACGACATCGCGCACCTTCCCCTTCGCCCGCCCCGGCAGACGATCGTAATAGCGCTCCGTATCGGCGAACCCCTTGCCCTCCACGCCCCATGTGCTCACATCATGCCACACCAGCCCGTCATCCTTCGGCGCTTCGTCGGCCCCGCAAACCAGCCGGGTCGACGACAGCGCCGCCGCGGCGCTCAAACCGGCGAGAAACCCGCGACGTGTGACGATTTGTTGCATGATGATCCTTTCTTCACAGATTACGGAGCGGGGAATTTCGGTTCTCGTCCTTCGAGGACAGCCAGCACGTCGCGTACGACCCAGCTCATGTTGGCCATCGCGGTGTGCGTGCGCGAGGCGAGGTGCGCCATGAGCTGCACGTTGGAATGACCCCACAGCGGATAGGTCGGCGGCGGTGGCTCGGGGTCGTGCACATCGAGAATGGCGCGCCCGCCGGCGCCCGCCACGCGATTGGACCACTTGGCCATCGCCACGGCGTCGACGAGCATGCCGCGCGCGGCGTTGATGAGCAGGCAGGCGGGCTTGATCTGTTTGAGCACGGCCGCGTCGATCAGGTTGCGGTTCGCGGCCCGGCCGTCGGTGTGAATCGTCAGAATGTCCGACTCGCGCCAGAGGGTTTCCTTGTCGACGAACGTACCGGGATGATCGGCGGGGAGACCCAGTTGTTCGCGTGATAACAGGTCGTTACAGATGACTTTGACGCCGAAGGCGTCGGCGACTTTGGCCATGCGTTTGCCGATGCGGCCCATGCCGAGGATGCCCAGCGTCAACTCGTCGGCCTGCCGGCCCACCTGCTCGGTCCGCGCATGATGGAAGACGGCGGCGCTGGCGTCGGACGGCAGCGGCTTGCGCGGACGCAGCACATCGAAGATCAGGGCCCAGACATATTCGATCACCGCCTGCGTGTTGGCGTCGGGCGTGTAGACGACGCGGACGAACCGGCGCCTGCACGCTTCCAGGTCGATGTTGTCGAGCCCGACGCCGGCGCGCCCGACGACCCGGACGCTCGGCGCCCGGTCCAGCAACGCATCGTTGACCTGCGTGTAGGTCCGCACGATTAGCCCGTCCGCATCGGCCAGCTCGCGACACAGGGCGGCTTCGTCCTCGAGGGGGACCCGCACGAAGTTGACACGCTCGGCGAGCCATTGGGCGGCCGCGTCATCGAGATGTTCGGTGAGCACGACTTTCATGGGCGATTCTCCGGGACCGGGGCGGCGCCGGCGATCGGCGCGGCAAATGTGTGCGTCTTTGTATCAAATCGCAGGCCCGGACGCATCAAAAGATACCAGTCGCGAAGAACGTCCACCTGCTGGCGCTCCAGTTCCGGGGCGGCGTAGCAATTGAACTTCGGCGCCCCGGGCAGGAAATGATGCACGACCGGCCAGTAGCGCAACTGATCGAATAGCAGCTCCAGCGCCACCGGCGGATCGCCGAAGGGGTTGAACATCCAGTCCGCCCCTTCGAGATTGCCCAAGTAAAGCAGCGCCATCGTGATCGTCGTGCGCGGCACTTTCGGCTGCGCGAGCAGCGAGACCGGATCGAACTTGTCGACGGTCTGTCCCTGCATCAAGAGCGCGAGGTTGTAGTGCTGCTGCACAATCCACGATTCGGATTTCTCCGCCCGGAGTTTGAGGAACTTCATCAGGTCGTCGTCCGGCTCGACCATGCCGCCGAGCATCGCACCGGCCATGCGCGAATTGTCCTCGAAGGACATGATCAGTTCCTTGGCCAGTTCGCGGCACTGATCGGGCGTAAAGCGATCGATCGCCGTCAACACTGCCAGATCGCGCGTCGTCGGCTGATCGGCGTTGAACACGCGGCGCAGGTCATCGGGCATCGCCGTCTGCGAAACGCGGACGGCCTGAAGCCGAATCAGATCGGGCATGTCGGGCGTGATTTCGATGCGCGTCGAATTCGTCGGCATCGATTCGAGGGCCGCGAGGCGCTTGACCATCTCGTTCGCCGTCGCCGCCGGCGCGTCGGGCCCCGGCGCGACAGGCGGCTCGCCGGCGAGGAGTTTGAGCATGATATTCGCGTGATCGGCGATAACGGCTTCGGGATCGGACGCCGCCTGCTCGAGCAGCTTCGACCGCTGCGGCTCGGGAAGACATGCGGCGGCGCTCAAGGCATTGAAGCGCACATCGGGCTCCTTGTCGATCATGAGCTTCTCAATGAGCGGCGGAATTGACGGATCGTCGTGATACGGCCGGCGCTGCCAGAGCGTCTTGCCCAGTTCGACGGCGATGGCGCTGCGCTGAATGGCGATGCCCGAATCGACGCGGTGCGACAGATAGCGCAGCCACGGCCGCCCGACGCCCGGGCCCCACGCCCCCGCCGCCGCCAGGGCGCGGACAATGTTGTCGAAACACGCATCGTCCGCCCCGTCGAGCATCGACTTGGCGCGATCGAGCGTGGCGGGCTCGTTGATGTGCGCGATCACGTACATCACGGCCGAATCGCGCTTGGCCGGATCGCTGGAGCAGAGGCGATTCATCATCGAGTACCGCACCAGGTCATCCGCGTGACGGATCGCCAGCAGCACGGTCAGGCCGGCGACGAGCAGCACGGTGATGATCGAGCTTCGAAGGATGCGGCGGAGGTTTTTTCGAGGACGCGGGTGCGACATGAGGGTCGGGTCGGGTGTTGAGGGATGACGGACTTTGCGTTCAGACGCACGGATGGGGCGGGCGGTTCACCCTTTTGGATGATCAACTTCCGGGGCTTCCTTGGGCCGGGGGTCAGCCGAAGACGATGCCGGCGTAGCCGACGCTGTTGAGGCCGTCGGAGTGCCCGAGCGGAGCGAGTTCACGGACGGAATGAGTATGTTCGAGAAGGTAGCCATGCGAAGCGCCGAGGGCGCGACAGGCGGCGAGGGTCGCGGCGATCGCGCCGCCGCCGCAGGCGTTCTGATGCTGATGCGTTTCATGGACGATGTCGGCTTCATTCATGGCGAGCATCATATCCAGAACGCGGCGATCGTTGGTGTCATGCGCCCATGTGACGCCGGCTTCGCCGACGCCGTGCGGTGTGAATCGGTAGTTGGGGCCATAGTGTGTCAGATCGCTGGAGACGACCATGACGACGGGCGCGTGCCAGTTGACGAGCAGTTTGCCGATCGCCTCGCCCCATTGGACTGCATCCGCCGCCGGGGGAATCAGGCAGGGCACGATCCGCGTCTCGTCGCCGAAGGCCGCGCGGATCATCGGGGCCTGCACTTCGAGACTGTGTTCGTATTCGTGGGCCATGTCGAGCGTCTGCACGGCAGCTCCCGGAAGCTGAGCCAGCGCGTCGCGCAGGTCCGTATCAACGGCGAGCGGACCCAGCGGCGTGGCCCATGCGTCGGCGGAGTCGAGCGTCGGGTTGAACACGGCCATGGTGTGCACGGAGCCGGTGAGCACGATGGTTTTGGCGGCGGTGCGTCGTGCGAGCGTGGCCCAGGTCATACCGGCGACCCGGCCGGAGCATATCCATCCGGCATGCGGCACGAGCGCGCCATATAATGTCGGCGGAAGCTGCTGGAGCGAGGCCACCGGCACACAGTATCGCGCGGCATCGGCGGCGCAGCGGCGCTCGTCGGCCGCGTAGAAGCGACCGGCGACGGCGGGCGGACGGATGCGCGAGGCGGCGTGTGCCATGAAGCGGTAGTTCCGACGATCTGTGTCCGCAATATCGTAGGAAAATCATGCGTATCTGTCTCTACACGCCCAGTCTCGGCCCCAACGCCACGCCGACCCACATCATTGTTGACGCACTGGCCCGGCAGATGATGGCGCGCGGGCATCTGGTGTCGGTGCTCGCCCAGTGCACCCGACCCGCGTTCAATCCGCCGTATGCGGTGCATTATGCGCCGCCGCCGATGTCGCCGGACTGGTTCCCCGAGCGGAGCGCCCGGGCGCTGGCTGCGTTTCACGAAGCCAATGCGTTCGAGTTGATCTGCGTCTTCGATGCACACCCGACGGGATACGGGGCGATGCGCGTGGCGCATGATGCGAATGTCCCGCTGGTGATCGTGTCGATGGGCGGCGATCTGTATCACGGATCGCCAATGCGGCGGAAGGGGCATGTGTGGAAGCGGATCGCGGCGACGTATCGGGATGCGGATGCGGCGGTGGCGACGAGTCCGTACATGATGCGATTGCTGGCGGAACTTGACGGCGGGCCGGCGAATGTCGTGGCGATCCACAGTGGCGTCGACACGGCGACGTTCTCGCAACCGGCCCCGCAACCCGGCGATTTCGATGACCCGCGAGGGTTCTGTCTTACGATCGGCGCGCTGGAGGACGGATCGGGCGTCGGCGACGCGATCGAAGCGTACGCACGGGCGCACGGACGCTTGGGCGACACCACGCTGATCGTCATGGGCGACGGGTCGCAGCGCGCGGCTCTGAGCAAGCGAATCAGTCAACTGAATCTCGATGACCGCGTCACGTTCGTCGGCGAGCGGCGGGGAACCGAGCGGCGATGGTTCATGCAGAAGGCGAAATTCGCCATGATCGTGCCGCACGAGGAGGGCAACGCGATGACGGCGCTGCAGGTCATGGCCTGCGGTCGACCGATTGTTTGCACGGGCGAGAGCGCGTTTGATGAAGTTTGCCGGCCCGGCGTCAACGGGCTGCTCGTGCCGGCCGCGTCACCGGTCGCACTCGCCGACGCGATCGCCCGGCTCCAGCGTTTCGAGATCGAATCGATGGCGCTCAATTCGATGGGTATCGCGCAGGACTACGACTGGCAGATGGTCGTCGACGGGTATCTGAAGCTTTTCGCCGAGACGATCGAACGGTTCACCGCGTCGACCGCCGGCGCAGCGACGTGAAAATCTCAGCGAGACGATCGGCCAGCGCTTCACGCTCGTGATGCGCCTGCACGTATTGGCGGCCCTGTTCGCCGAGCCGCCGGCGCAGCAACGGTTGATCGACCATGTCCTTCATCGCGGCGAGCCACTGCTCGCTCGAAGCGGCGCAGACGCCGCGGCTTCCCCCGCCGGCGTACACGATGTTCTCCCCCACCGCCGACCCGATCCACGCCATCCGATGGCCCATGTATTGGAGCACCTTGAACGGACACTTGCCGCGCGTCCAGGGCGTGTCGGGCATGGGGCACAGGCCCACGTGACACGCCGCCAGCGCCGCCGCCTGCTCCGCCTGCGACCATCGCCGAAAATCCACCGCAAGCCGGCCGAACGACATCGGCTCGTGCGCCACGAGTCGGAGTTTCACCTGCGGCCGCTCCGCGCCCAGTTCATCGAGCGGCTGACGAATCAGATCGAGGTACGGCTGCGTCGACGCCGACCCGAGCCAGAGCAGTTCGACCGGCCCGTCGGACGGCGGCGCATCGCCGTCGAGCGTCAACGCCATCGGCACAATATGCACATCCGCGCAGTAAGGCCGGGCCAGTTCCTGCAGGTACGTGCTGCCCGCCAGCGCGGCGGCGCAGCGGCGGAGCATCGAAGCGAAGCGAATCCGCCGCGTAAGACTCGGCCGATAGCCCCCGCCCGATGCAAACGTGAGCGGATCATCGAAGTCGAATACCACCGGCGCCTTGACGCCCTTGAGCGACCCGACCAGCAGCGGCGGCAGAAGATGCCGGTGCCACCAGACGATATTCGCCTCATTGAGCGACGCGATGAACCGCCGCTGCTCCCCGAAGCCCGTCGGCAGCGTCATGGGCGTCACCGCAATGCCGCGCCGCTTCAACGGCTCGATGTACTCGAGCACGCGCTGCTGATACGAAGCCGAGTCGGGCTTGCGCGTCACGGCAAATAGGCGCAGGGGCTGGCTCATGCGCAAACCAGAATAGCACGCATGCCCCACCCCGCGAAACCCCGCCCCGTCGTCCGACCCTGTGCCAAATCCCCCGCGCGCACCCATCCTGCAAATTCCCCCCGGCCTCGCACGCCTCCGCCGAACTTCTGACTGCCTCAGAATCACCACCTTACGACGCGACTTTCCCGCCGTGGGCGCGCACTTGCGCGCGCCGCGGGCTCGCCCCGTCGCGCCCGTGCGCGCTCACGCCCTCAAAACCCCGCCCCCCGCGCCAATCGACCTCCCCCATGCGCACTCTCGTTTCGCCCATGCGCCATCCGCGTCACCCCCTTGCGCCGCCCTGCGCCAAATGCCCCACTTCATCCTCGCTCCGGGCCGGGTATCATTGCCCGTTCGTGCACCCCAGCGAAAGTGACCCATGCTCCACGCCGTCTACCACCGATTCGCCGCCGCCGGATACCGCGGCCTCGTCCGCGACGACTGGCGCGCCGCCCTGTCCGAGGCCGACCCCTGGCTCCGCTGGCTCGACGGACCGCACGAAACCGTCTGGCAGCGCCAAGCGTCGCGCACCGTCCGCGTCCCGCCCGCCGCCGATCACCCCGCGCTCTTCGTCAAGCACATCGCTCCCCCCGACCGCGCTCGCCTCTTGCGCCGCTCCCCCGTACAAAACACACTCGCCGTGACTCGCCGCCTGCTCGCCGCCGGCTTCGAAGCCCCGCACGTCGTCCTCGCCGCCGACCTCACCGCACGCGGCCGCACCGAGCATCTGCTCATCACCGAAGCCGTCGACGGCCAAAGCGTCGAATCACGCCTCCTCCAATCGCCGAACATCGAAGCGACCCGCCGCCTGCTCATCGACATCGGCCGTGAAGTCGCCCGCCTCCACCGCGCCCGATTCCTCCACGGCGACCTCCTGCCCGGCAACCTCATCCGCCGCCCCGACGGCGTCTTCGTCTTCCTCGACAACGACCGCACGCGCCGCCTGCCCGTCCTCCCCTTCTGGCTCCGCCGCCGCAATCTCTCGCAGATGATGTTCCGCTGTCTGTCGATCCTGCCATGGGCCGAGGCCGAGGCATTCTTCGCCGGGTACTTCGAGGCGATGAACCTCCCCCGCCCCCGCCGCCGATACGAACAGCAATGGGTCCTCCGCTTCATCCGCCCCCGCATCGCCCGCCTCTACCACGATCATGGCCACACCCGCCGCGCCATCCTCCAAAGACGCGACCAGCAGCGCCGCCCCGACCCTTGACCCACCCTCCTCGCCGCCGGCCCATCCGAAAGACATGCACGTCAATTGATCCGCACTACATCACATAACGTAGTTGGCGATCATGGGGCCGGCTAATTGCCATTTTTGGGACTACGAATTCCCGACCCCTTTTTCTTCCCTGGGCAAAACCGACATCAAATCCGCCTATGACCGCGCGATCCAATCCATCCTCAACCTGCATCAGGAGGCCATCCCGTGAACACCCCGCAAAGCCCGATACAATGTGACAGACCCAGTCTCACGCGGAGCACCGACATGGAATTCGACCGCATCACATCGGACCCGAAGATCGTCAACGGCCAACCCTGCGTCAAAGGGACGCGTCTAACCGTACGGCGCGTGCTTGAAGCTCTCGCTCTATATCCTGATCGTGACGAGTTGCGGCGGCAATATCCGCAACTCGAAGACGAGGACATTCGACAGGTGCTCGCTTATGCATCTGATGCCATCGAAGATCGCCTGATCCTCATGAGGCCCGCGTCATGAATCTGTTGCTGGATGAGGGGCTGGCGATGGCCTCTGCGGAATTGCTTCGGGAGTTCGGCCATGACGCTGTTCATGTGTTCCATGTGGGCCTCGGTGGCGCATCGGACGATCAAATCATGGCCGAAGCCCTGCGCCGTTCCGCTGTCATCGCCACACGCGATACCGACTTCCACCAGATGCTCGCCATATCCGGTGCGGCTCGCCCCTCCGTCATCCTGCTGCGCATTGAAGGACTTAACTACGTCCGTCCGCTGAATACATCCGGCGGGCGATTGATCTGACGGCGGATGAACTTGAGCAAGGTGCGGCCGTCTCCATCAACGAGCGCGGCGTCCGAGTTCGCTCTCTGCCGCTCAAACCCTAGCCGACCGCTCTTAGACAAGTGAATCGTTCCCCCGCCCCTCGGGGCTTCGTGGTAGAATTTCGGCCACCTCGCGGGGATATTTCGTGGTCGCTTTCACCGCATCCCGCTGGCCTACTTCGACGGTCGAAACAACTTCGACCGACTCCCATCTCACGCGGGAGGATAAAAGGTGTCAGGAATGCCCTGTAGAAAACCTCCGATGTTCGGCGCATGTTCGGTTGCGCGACGGGGGGCGTGGGTGTAGATGATGAAGGATGAGCATCACATCCAAGTCGCCACGGAGGGTGACGGCGATGGCCGTGGGCATGCGGGTGCTGCCGCGTTACGGGCATCGGTTCTCGCGTCACGACTTCACGCTGCCGCAGTTGTTCGCCATCCTCCAACCACGAGCTTCTTCGCGAATACCTGAACATCACCTCGCTGATCCCCGCCGCCATCGGTCGCCCGACTTTGAAGCTTCCCGCCGGCAAGTGGCGCTGGCTGATGGCCACCGACTTCGACGACGAAACCTACGGCCAGCGCTGGCAGGTCGAGACCGTGATGTTCATGCTCAAGCGTCATCTGGGCGCCGCCCTCACCGCCCGGAAGTATCAAACCCGCCGCCGCGAAATGAACCTCCGCGCGATCACCCACAACCTCATGATCCTCTTGCCAGCGATGTAGGGTGGGTCAAGCGCAGCGGACCCACCACGCTTTGCTTGCTCGGGTTCAATGGTTGAATGGCGGCCGGCATGCTGGGGTTCTTGCATCGTTCGACCTCCAACTTCATCTCGATACCGCTCGTGCCCCGGGTTCGCTGCCATGCACGACGGCCCGCGATGGATCACGAGACGACGTCATTGTCTCCAACGACGGTCCTCGGACACCGAATCATTCTACGTCTCGCGTGGCAGGTCCGCTGCTCTTGACTCAACGGTGCGTGGCAGATGAGGCAGTTGAATCGGGTCGTGGGCGGTTTCGTCGTAAGCTGCAAGCGGTTGGGGAGGCGGGCGGGAGGTTGTTCGGAGGTTTCAAATGATTTGCAGGGCCCGTGATACGCGTGCCCGGCCGGGGGCTTGTTCGGATTTGGCGTTTGGGGATTTGCGATTCCGTGCGGTTTGCCCCTGGTGCTCCCGGTCCATATCATGGCCCTCCACAGGGCGATCGGAACCGGAAAAGCGGATCAGGTGTCATCGATGAAGGTAGTGATACTGGCGGGCGGACTGGGCACGCGACTGGCCGAGCAAACGGAAGTCCGCCCCAAGCCCATGGTCGAAATCGGGGGCCGGCCCATCCTCTGGCACATCATCAAGCACTACGACCACTACCAGTTCAACGACTTCTACATCGCCCTGGGCTACAAGGGCGACGTCATCAAGCGTTACTTCATCGACTACATCAATCTGGGCGGGTCGATGACGGTGCACATGACCAATGGGCGCGTCGATCTGCACGATCGGCCGCGCGAGGATTGGAGCGTGCATCTCATCGACACGGGACAGAACGTCAACACGGGCGGGCGGCTCAAGGCGCTTCAGCCGCATCTGGGCAATGAGACGTTCATGCTGACGTACGGGGACGGGGTGGGCGATGTCGATCTGGACGCCCTGCTTGCGTTCCATCGCGCCCACGGCAAACTCGCCACGGTCACGGCCGTCCGTCCCCCCGCCCGGTTCGGCGGGATCAGCTTCGAGGGCGACATGGTCAAGGTCTTCGCCGAGAAGCCGCAGATCGGCGAGGGCTGGATCAACGGGGGGTTCATGGTCTTCGAGCCGGGCATCTTCGAGTACCTGGAAGGTCCGACCGCCAGCTTGGAAGCGCATATGCTCGAACGCCTGGCTCAGCGCGGCCAGCTTGCGGCGTATCGGCATGACCGCTTCTGGCAGTGCATGGATACGATGCGCGATCTGCGCGTGCTCGAGGACCTCTGGGAGCGCGACAAGGCGCCGTGGAAGCTCTGGCATGACTGATTTCCAACCCTACTGGCGCGACCGCCCCGTCTTCGTCACCGGCGCGACCGGGCTCGTGGGCGCGTGGACCGTCAAGGCGCTTTACGACATGGGCGCGCAGATCATCTGCCTCGTCCGCGATCACGTCCCGCAGTGCGAACTGGTCCGCACCGGACTCATCAACCGCGTCGTCACCGTCACCGGCGACATCAATGATCAGGCGCTTTTGGAACGCGTGCTGGGCGAGTACGAGATTCATACGGTGATTCATCTGGCGGCGCAGACGATCGTCGGCGTCGCCAATCGCAATCCCGTCTCGACGTTCGAGTCGAACATCGCCGGGACGTGGTCGCTGCTGGAGGCGGCGCGGCGGACGCCGACGATCAAGTCGATCGTCCTCGCTTCGTCGGACAAGGCCTACGGCGATCAGGAAGAGCAGCCGTACAATGAAGACATGCCTTTGCAAGGGCGTCATCCTTATGACGTCTCCAAAAGCTGCGCCGATCTGATCGGACAGGCGTATGCCAAAACATACCATTTGCCCGTCGCCATCACGCGCTGCGGGAATTTCTACGGCGGGGGCGACCTGAACTGGAACCGCGTCGTCCCCGGGACGATCCGCTCGATCCTCCGCGGGCAGCGCCCGGTCATCCGCTCCGACGGCCAGTTCGTCCGTGACTATTTCTACGTCGAAGACGGCGCGCTGGCGTATCTTCTGCTGGCCCGCCGGCTGGCGGAACAGCCGGAACTGCGCGGCCGGGCGTACAACTTCTCCAACGGGCTGAAGCTGAGCGTCATCGACATCGTCGAGCGCATTCTCAAGGGGATGGACTCGAAGCTGGAGCCGGAGATTCTCAACGAGGCGGCGAACGAAATCCGCGTGCAGTGCCTTGATGCGCGTCGCGCGTCGAAGGATTTGAACTGGAAGCCGGCGTACGACCTCGATGAAGGACTGCGGCGGACGATCGGCTGGTACCGGGCGTTTTTCGAGGGCGGCCCATGAGTGCGCTTGATCGCTACGCCTGTCGAAGCTGCGGCGGGAGAAATTGCCGCATGGTGCTCGAGATGGGCAGGACGCCGCTGGCCAATGCGCTGTTGACGGTCGAGCAGTTGGGCGAGCCGGAGGCGACGTATCCGCTTGATACCGTATTCTGCCCCGACTGCACGCTGGTGCAGATCACCGAGACGGTGCCGCCGGAGGTCTTGTTCAGCGAATACCTGTATTTCTCGTCGTTTTCCGACACGATGCTGCGCCATGCTCAGACGATCGCTGATCGACTGGTCGACGAACGCCATCTGGGCGCGAACAGTCTCGTCGCGGAAGTCGCATCGAACGATGGATATCTCCTTCAGTACTACCAAAAGCGCGGCGTGCCGGTGCTGGGCATTGAGCCGGCGAAGAACATCGCCGCGGCGGCGGAGAAAGAGCGCGGCATTGCGACAGTCTGCGACTTTTTCGGCAAGGCGGTCGCCCGGCGGCTCGCCGATGAAGGCAAGCGGGCGGACGTGATTCACGCCAACAACGTGCTCGCTCACGTCGCCGACCTCAACGGCGTCGTCGCCGGTTTCGCCGCCATGCTCAAACCCGACGGCATCGCGGTGATCGAAGCGCCGTATGTCCGCGACATGATCGACCATGTCGAGTTCGACACGATCTATCACGAACACCTGTGCTACTTCTCGCTGAGCGCGCTGGATCGGCTGTTTGCGCGGCACGGGCTGCGCATCACGCATGTGGAGCGCCTGCCGATTCACGGCGGATCGCTGCGCATCTACGCCCAACACGCCGCGAGGCACGAAGCTGACGCTTCCGTGACGCAGTTGCTGGCCGAGGAAGCGAAGCTGGGCATGACGCGGTTTGATTATTACAGCCGCTTCGCCGACCGCGTGCGGTCGCTGCGCGAGGAGCTTCGCAAGGTGCTGCTCGATTTCAAGAAGCAGAGCAAGCATCTGGCGGTGTACGGCGCGTCGGCCAAGGGCAGCACGCTGCTCAACTATTTCGATCTGGGCGCGGATGTGCTGGATTTCGTGGCGGATCGCTCGACGGTCAAGCAGGGCCGGTACACGCCCGGGACGCATCTGCCGATTCTCTCGCCGCAGGCGCTGCTGGATCGTCAGCCGGATGCGGTGCTGCTGCTGACATGGAACTTCAAGGACGAGATTCTCGCCCAGCAGGCCGAGTACCGCAGCCGGGGCGGGAAGTTCATCGTTCCGATCCCGCACGTGCATATCGTCTGATACCGCCATGCGATTGAACCCCACGCCACTCTCGGGCCTCTTCGTCGTCGAGATCGAACCGATCGCCGACGCCCGCGGCTTCTTCGCCCGCACCTGGTGCGGCCAGACGTTCGCATCGCAAGGATTGCCGGCATCGCTCGCCCAGTGCAGCGTGTCCGTCAATCCGAAGCGCGCGACGCTGCGCGGCCTGCACTGGCAGGCGGCCCCGCACGGTGAAACGAAAATCGTCCGCGTCACCAGCGGCGCGATCTTCGACGTCGCGGTCGATCTGCGCATCGATTCGCCGACGTTTCGCCTATGGTTCGGCGTCGAGTTGACATCAAGCAATCGCAAGTCGCTGTGCATCGGACCCGGGTTCGCGCATGGGTTCATCACGCTCGCGCCCGACACGGAAGTGCTCTACATGATGGACAAACCGCAGCACGCCGGTTCAGCCCGCGGAGCGCGATACAACGATGCGGCGTTCAAGATCGACTGGCCGCTCGCACCGGAGTGTCTCAGCGAGCGGGATGCGAATTACCCGGATTTCGAGGTGAGTCATGGCCTCTGACAAGCCGCGCATTCTGGTCGCCGGCGTCGGCGGGGCCTCGCTCGGCACCGAGGTCATCAAATGTCTGCGTCTGGCCGGCCGGTACGACATCGTGGGTTGCGACATTTCGCCGCTGGCGTTCGGGCTTTTTGAGCCGGGCGTCGAAGCGGCGCTCGTGCGGCGCGAGCATTACATCGAGGATGTGCTCGCACTGTGCAAACAACATCGCATCCGCGCGATCGTGCCCGGCGGCGAGCAGCCCATGTCGCTGCTCAGCGAAGCGTCCGATGCGTTCGGCGCGATCGGCGTGCCCATCGCCGTCAACGACCCGCGCGTCGTCGCTGTCTGCTCCGACAAGAGCCGCTGCTTTGATGAGCTGGCGCGGCTGAACATCGCCATGCCGCGCACGGTTTCGTTCGATGACGCCGCCGACCTGTCGAAATTGGCGGATGTGCCCATGCCCTGCGTCGTCAAGCCCGCGACCGGGTCCGGGGGAAGCCGCTTCGTCTTCCTCGCCGCCGACCGCGCCGAGGCGGAGCTTTATCTTCAGTACATCATCCGTCACGCCGGCCGGGCCCTCGCGCAGGAGTACATTCCGCTTGACGAAGGCGAGTTCACGATCGGCGTGCTGAGTCTGCCGAGTGGACAAGTGGTGAGCGTGGTGAGCATGAAGCGACTGTTCCACACCAAGCTCTCCGTCAGCGTCGCCACCGATTTCGGCCTCATCTCCAGCGGATATTCGCAAGGACTCATCGATCATTTTCCGCAGCTTGAGGCGGATGCGCGCCGCCTTGCCGAGTCGCTGGGCTCGACGGGGCCGATGAATATTCAAGCCCGCGTGCGCGGCGGGCGATTGATCGCTTTTGAAATCAATCCTCGTTTCTCCGCTTCGACGTATCTTCGGGCGTGCGCGGGCGTGAACGAAATCGACCTGTATTTGCGGCATATTCTCGATGGCGCATCGCCGACCCCCCCGGCGATCACACCCGGTTATTATCTCCGCAGTCTGACCGAAACATTCACCGCCGACGGGCACGCCCCATGACGCGCTGGATCACCGACCAACTCGGCACCGCGCCCTACGAGCAGGTTGACTCGCTGAGCGATTGCCACATTCTGGATGTGCGCGACCTGGTGGATCGCGGGGGCAACACGGCGGGCGCGGTTGCCGACCTACTTCATCAGGGCGCCGCGGCGATGAAGTCGGGGCGGAAGGTGGTTGTCTGCTGCGACCGGGGCATGTCGCGCTCCAATGCGATTGCGGCGGGCGTATTGGCGATGACCGGCAGCGATACGTTCAGTGCGGCCGTCGAGCGTGTGTTGACCGCCACCGGTGAAACGCAGATCAAACCGCAGATGATCGAAATCGTCGGGCGCGCCGGAGGATTATTGCCGATCCGCCGACGCACGTCGCCGACGAATGTCATCGTTACCGGCCCGGCGCTGCATCCGGATGATGCGCTCATGCCGGCGCTCACGGCCGCGTCGCTCGATACGACGATGATCGAAGGGGCCGCGCTGTCGAATGCGGCGCTGCTCCATTTGCGCACCATCGAATGCGATGCGGGGACGGTGCTGCATCTGGCTTCGCCGGCGGTGCCGCATGTCAATGAGGCGGTGGGTCAGACGCTTTCGATGCTCAAAAACGTGCTGGACGTGTGCGTGCTCAATGATCTGTATCTGGTTTACCTGAGCAGCGCGGAAGTGTTCAGCGGGCTGGACCACGAGCGCGTTGATGAACGCGCACCGGTGCGTCCGCGTTCGACGATCGGACAAACGCATGCGCTGGCCGAGCAGCTCATCGACATGCATCGCGCGGTGCATCAGCTTCGCGCGGCGGTGCTGCGGCCGGGCGTGGTGTACGGCGACCCGGCCCCCGGAAGCCCGCCGATGTTCTTGCGAACCTTCGTGCAGCGGGCGGCGGAGAACGAAGCGATCGTGACGCATGAATATCTCAACGGCGAGCCGGCGCTGGAGCTGCTGCACATCGATGACCTGCGTGCCGCGATGATTCATACGCTGCTGCGGCAGCCCGACGGGGTGATTCATCTGGGGACGGCGGAGGCGATGACCACGCGACAGATCGCCGAGTTCATCATCGGCGCGACCGGTTCGGCGAGCGAGCGGCGTACATTGAATCTCGATGACCGGGCCAGTAACATACGCCTTGGCTTTGACCGCGCGGAGCACGAGTTGGGCTGGACGGCCCAAATCGACCCCAGGGAGGGCCTGCGGCGGTACATCGCCCTGTGGAACGAAAGGAACGGACGCCCCCATGTCGGATGAACGCTCGGCTGAACTCTCGAGGCAAAAGGCCATCCCGTGGCAGCGCGGCAAGTTTTACGCGGCTTACGAAACGCTCGTCGCCGAGTACATCGTCCGCAGCGCGCTCGAGCACGCCAAGCCGCCGACGCTGCTGGATCTGGCCTGCGGCAACGGGATGCTGACGGGCATGATGGCCGAGCGGTTCCCCTTCGAGCGGATCGTCGCCGTCGATGCGTCGGAGCCGATCATCGCCGAGGCGCGGGCGGCGTATCCGAATTTCGAGTTCGTGCACGGCATGGCCGAGGACATCGACGAACCCGGCGCGTTCACCACGATCACGATGCTCAATCTGCTCGAACATGTGATGAACCCCGTCGATCTGCTGCGCTCGGTGAGCCGGAACCTCGCGGACGAGGGCGTCTTGATCGTCAATGTGCCCAACGCGATGGCGGCGAATCGGCGGATCTCGAAGATGATGGGATCGCTGACGGACGAGCACGAGCTTTCGCCCTTCGATCTCGATGTCGCCGGTCATCGGCGGTATTACGACATGGACCTGCTCAAGCAGCACGTGACCGAAGCCGGGCTCGACATCGTGACGACCGGCGGCGTGTTTTACAAGATTCTCTCGCAGGCGCAGATGAACTGGCTGCTGGAACAGAAGCAGTGGGACGAAGGCGTGTTCGGCTGGGGCCGCGTCGGGGCGGAGAAAGCCAAGGACTGGCGCAAGGCGTTCTGCGATGCGTGCTACGCGTACGGCAAGGAACGCCCTGAAGAATGCAACATGATCAACATCGTCGCCAAGCGCCCCGCCAAGTAAATCGACTCTACGGTTCAATCCACATGACCTCACCCGCTTCCGACAATCCCCCCGCCGCCGACATGACGCAGATGCGCCGGATGGGCATGAACTTCCTGCGCGACACGGCGGGCATCCGCTACACGTACAACTTCAAATGGCTCGGCGTGCCGATCATCCAGTGCCCGCAGGACATCGTCAGCGTGCAGGAGATCCTCTGGAGCGTCAAGCCCGATGTCGTCATCGAGACCGGCGTCGCGCACGGGGGCTCGCTGATTCTCTCGGCTTCGATCCTCGCCCTGCTCGGCGGCGAAGGCCGGGTGATCGGCGTCGACATCGACATCCGCCCGCACAACCGCGCGGTCATCGAAGCGCATCCGCTGGCCAAGCGCATCGACCTGGTGCAGGGGTCGGCGATCGACCCGGACATCGTGGCGAAGGTCAAAGCGATGGCGGCGGGGGCGAAGAACCCCTTGGTCATCCTCGATTCCAATCACACGCATGAGCATGTCATGGCGGAGCTGCGGGCGTACGCCCCGCTGGTCCGCGCGGGCAGTTACTGCATCGTGATGGACACCGGGATCGAGGACATGCCCGAAGGGTTTTATCCGAATCGGCCGTGGAACAAGACGGCGAACCCGAAGACGGCGGTGTGGGAATATCTCAAGGAATGCGACCGGTTCGAGATCGATCAGTCGATTCAGGATCGCCTGCTCATCACGGTCGCGCCGGACGGGTATCTCAAATGCATCAAGGACTGAGGGCCATGGAGCGGATTCCCGTCGCCGGGCCGTGGATCACCGAGCGCGAGGTGCGCTACGCCGCCGACGCCGCGGAGCACGGGTGGTACCACCGTGCGGGGGACTATCCCAAACGATTCGAGCAGGCGCTGGCGCAGTACATCGGCGTGGAGCATGCGGTGAGTCTGCCGCACTGCACGGCGGGGATTCATCTGGCGCTCGTCGCCATGAAAGTCGGGCCGGGCGACGAGGTGATCGTGCCGGATGCGACATGGATCGCGTCGGCGGCGCCGATCAACTACGTCGGCGCGACGCCGGTATTCGTCGATGTGGATCGGCGGACGTGGTGCATGGATGCGGCGGCGTTCGAGAATGCGATCACGCCGCGGACGAAGGCGGTCATTCCCGTCAACCTGTACGGTTCGATGCCCGACTGGCCGGCGATTCGTCGCGTGGCGGATCGACACAAGGTCCGGATCATCGAAGACGCCGCGGAGGCGATCGGTTCGACGCTCGGCGGGCGCAAGGCCGGGAGCTTCGGCGACGTCGGCGTGTACAGCTTTCATGGATCGAAAACGCTGACGACCGGCGAAGGCGGCATGCTCACGACGAACGACAAGGCCCTGTTCGACCGCATCCTGTTTCTGCGCGATCACGGGCGCCCGCCGGGCGATCGGTACTTTCGCAATACGGAAGTGGCGTTCAAATACAAGATGAGCCCGCTTCAGGCGGCGGTGGGCTTGGCGCAGATCGAGCGCATCGAAGAATTGGTCGCGCGGAAACGGGAAATTTTCGCGTGGTATGCGGAGTATTTGAAGGATGTGCCGGGCGTGACGCTCAACGCCGAGCCGATCGGCGTGCGGAACAGTTACTGGATGGTCACCGCGATCGTCGATGCGAAGTACGGATTGACGAGCCGGGATCTGATGGCGCGGTTTGATGAGCATCAGATCGATACGCGGCCGTTCTTCGCGCCGCTGACTTCGCTGCCGGCGTATGCGAATCACCCGCAGGTTGATTCGGCGGCAAAGCGGAATGTCGTGTCGTACGACCTGTGCCCGCGCGGGCTGAATCTGCCGTCGGCGATGTGCCTGACCCGCGAGCAGGTGGAGCGGGTTTGTCAGGTGTTGAAGGGGATTCTGTCTTCCGTTGAGAATTGACAAATGCCTAATGCCTAATGACAAATGCATTGGTCATTAGGCATTAGGCATTTGCTATTGGTTATATCGGAAGCGCGAATTGGTCGGCTTTCGAGATGACCCATTGGTTCATCCGCCGATGGCGAGTCGAATCGTGCGGCGGAGGCCGAGGCGGCGGGAGAGCATGCGGTAGAGTTTGAAGGATGAGTCGCACTCGGTGCGCAGGGCGGACCAGAGCAGATCGATCATCGACTTGGGCGCGCCGGTTCGGAGCCAGGTGCGCATCAGTTCCATGCGATCGGCCTGCGCCATGCGGGCGAGGTCGGCGGCGAGGTCGGTGCGCCAGTCGACGCCGGCGGATTCGAGTTCGGCAATGACGGGGTTGTAACGGTCGGCATAGCGCAGGCGACGATCTTCGACGCTCATGTTGTGCGAGAAGTTGCCGCCGTGATGACGGAAGATCGCGCCGACGCGGGGGTCATAGGCCATGCGCCCGCGCAGAAGAAGCCGGGCGGTGGTGATCAGGTCGGACACGGCCGGCGCGGCGTCGGAGTAGCCGCCGATGGCGAGGAAGTCGGAGGACTTAAACGCCAGCGCGGGGTGCATGAAGATGAAAGAATGGAGCATGCCGACGGCGACGCGCCGGCCGTCGAGGATGAACGGTTCGTCGCTGAGGATGCGATCGGTTGACGAGGCGACGGGGTCCATGAGCAGGACGGAGGTCATGTTGTTGACGAGGTCGCCGCGCCAGAGGGGCGTCGCGTAGAGAACGATGTCATCATGCGGCGCAACGGCGGCGTGACAACGGCGCAGAAAGTCATGATGAAGCAGGTCATCGTCCTGATTGACGACGAAGTACTGCCCGCGAATCCGGCGGGTCAGGAAGCGGAAGTTCTCGAATCCGCCGACGTTTTGATCGTGGCGGACGTACCGGATGCGCGGGTCGGAGAAGGAGGCGACGACGTCGGGTGTGTGATCGGTGGAGCAGTTGTCGGCGATGACCAGTTCGAAGTCGGGGAAGGATTGCTGGAGCAGATGGGCAAGACATTCGCGCAGGAAATCGGCGCGGTTGTAGGTCGGCAAACCGATGGTGAAAAAAGGTGCATCGTTCATGGGGCGCATCGCATCGGGCATCGTTCGGCGGCGTTGGCGGCCCCGACGACCGGCCATATACTAGCAGACTCTTCACAAGAGGATGACGGTGAACGCACCCGCGCCCGACACCGCGCCGCTCCATCACGCAAGCCCGATCCGCTGCACGATCAACGGCGCGACGGCCTGGGTTTCGCACGCCCTGACGCAGCGCCTCAATGTCAAACCGGCAAGGACGGCGAGTCTGATGGCGATTCTGCTCAACCGGGCCAGCGAGAAGCGCGTGCTCAAGACGAGTCTGCGGACGCGGGTCGTCGAAATCGACCTGGTCGGGCAGGCGTTCGTGATCAAGTGGCACACGCCCCCGCCGGGTTCGGAAGCGCTGCACCGGTTGTATCATCATCTGCGCTGCTCGCCGGCGTGGCGCGAATGGCACGGGGCGCATCGACTGGCCAAGCGCGGCATCCGGGTGTGCGAGCCGCTGGCATTGGTGCATGCGGGGGCGAGCGATGCGCTGCTCCTGCCGCGCATCCACGGCGTCGATCTGCATACCTATCTGACGCAGGAAATCCGCCGTGCGCCGCGGCGATGGGTGGCGGACGCGGTCGGCCGACAGATCGGCAAGATGACCAAGGAAGGCCTGGTCAACCGGGACCACAAGGCGCGGAACATCATGATTGATGCGGCGTGTGCGGGCGGGTCGGCGACGCCGGTGCTGATCGACCCGGCGGGGTTGCGGAAGCGGCGCAACGGGCCGCAGATCGACCGGATGCTGGCGCTGCTGTTGGAGACGGTGCCGGACAATGTGACGCGTCGGGAGGCATGTCGATGCCTGCGTGCGGCGATGCGGGCGGATCGAACGCTGGGGGCGTCGCTGCGGGAGTTGACCGAGCGCGTCAATGCGGCGTACCGGCGGAAAACGGGGCGGGGGCGATTCGGCTGACGTACACGGGGGACGCGGCATCGGCTATGATGTGCGACTTACTCAAAGGCGAATGGACCTGACCTATGCTCGACAATCTCACAGACAAGTTTTCGAACGTGTTCCGCAAGCTTTCGGGGCGCGGGCGCATCAGCGAATCGAACGTCGAAGAAGCGATGGCGGAAGTGCGGACGGCGCTGCTCGAAGCGGACGTGCATTACGAAGTCGTCAAAAAGTTCTGCGATGACATTGTCGAGAAGGCGCTGGGCGCGGAGGTCATCAAGAGTCTCAAGCCCGGCGAACAGATGATCAAGATCGTATACGACGAACTGGTCTCGCTGATGGGGCCGGTCGATACGCACATCATGTACGTGCAGCCGGCGCCGACGATCGTGATGATGTGCGGGCTTCAGGGCTCGGGCAAGACGACGACGTGCGGAAAGCTGGCGGCTTATCTGAAAAAGAAGGGCAAGAGCGTCATGCTCGCCGCGGCGGACCTTCAGCGTCCGGCGGCGGTGGAGCAGCTTCGCACGCTGGCGACGCAGGTGCAGGCCGATTCGCCCGGCGGGGGCCGCGTGCTCTTTTACGGCGAACCCGACAAGTGCGCCGAATACGGCAAGGCGATCGGCGTTGCCGTCAAGGTCTGCCGCAATGCGTTCAAGGAAGCGCAGAAGGCGGGCGTCGATGTCCTCGTGCTCGACACGGCGGGCCGGCTTCACGTCAACGACGAACTGATGGACGAACTGCGCCAGGTCAACAAGGCGCTCAACCCGCATCAGATTTATCTCGTCATCGACGCCATGACCGGCCAGGACGCCGTCAACTCCGCCAAGGCGTTCAACGAACAGCTCGAGCTCGACGGCGTGATCCTCTCCAAGACTGACTCGGACACGCGCGGCGGGGCGGCTCTTTCCGTCAAACACGTCACGGGCAAACCCATCAAATTCATCGGCACCGGCGAGAAGATCGACGCGCTGGACGAGTTCCATCCCGACCGCATGGCCAGCCGCATTCTGGGCATGGGTGACGTCGTCAGTCTCGTCGAACGCGCGCAGGAGCAGGTCAGCGAGGAAGAGGCACTGAAGCTCCAGAAGAAGATGGAGCAGGGGAAGATGACGATGGACGACTTCCTCGGCCAGCTCAAGACGATCCGGCGGATGGGGTCGATGAAGGCGCTGCTGGGCATGCTGCCGGGCATCGGGTCGCAGCTTAAGAATCTGGACATGGACGATCGTCAGCTTGATCGCACGGAGGCGATGATCAACTCGATGACGAAGGACGAGCGGAAGGATGTGGACCTGCTCGACAACTCCCGCCGGCGGCGCGTGAGCAAGGGTTCGGGGACGCGGCCGGAGGATGTGGGCCAGCTCGTCAAGGGTTTTTCGATGGTGCAGAACATGACCAAGCAGATGGCGGGCATGAGCGCGATCGGGAAGATGCGGGCGCTGGGGGGACTGGGGCGGACGGATCTGGCGGCGATGGGGACCAGCGGCGGCCCCAAGCTCAAGACGCGTCTGCGGTCCAAGCGTAAGAAAAAGGACCGCAAGCGCAAGAGCCGCTAGAGCGGGTGGTTAGGTCCTGACGAGGTTTTCACGCGAAAATATTTTTAGCGCGTCCCGTAAGCGATTGGGCGGGTGTGTTATAGCGTGGATGGAGAGGGACATTTCGAGAGGCCCAGCCGGATGCAACGTGACCCGCGGACCGACAGCTTCATCCGCCACCTGACGGGCTTTCAAAGCCGGCTCTACGCGTACATCCTTTCGCTGACCGCCGACCCGAATGTCGCCGCCGACGTCCTGCAGGAGACGAACGTGGTGCTCTGGCACAAGTCTGAGGAGTTTACGGAAGGGACGAGCTTCGCGTCGTGGGCGCTGCATGTGGCGTACCTGCAGACGCTCGCCGCCCGGCAGAAGCGTTCGCGCGAGCGGCTCGTTTTCGATGACGCCATGCTCAAGGGCCTCGCCGACGACGCCGCGGCGGTCTATATCGACCTCGACGATCGGCAGAAGGCGCTGCACACGTGTCTCGAATCGCTATCCGAGCGGCAGCGTGACCTGCTCTCGCTGCATTACGAATCGAACCTGACCATCAGCGCGATCGCCGATCGTGTCCAGCTCAAGCCAAACGCCGTCACGCAGGCGATGCACCGCATCCGCGTGCGGCTCATGAACTGCATCAACAGCCGGCTCGCCGGGGGAGCGCACCCATGACGCTCCCCGAACCCCTCGCCGCCGAACTCGCGGAATTGATGCCCGCCCTGCTGGCCGGCTCGCTGACCGAGTCGCAGTCCGTTCGCCTGCGCGACGTCGTCCGTGATGACGCTGCGGCGCGTCGCTTCTACCTCGAATATCTGAGCACGCACGCCCTGCTTCAACATCAATTCGGTCAGCCCCTCGCCGCGCCGCAGATCACGCCGCCGATGGCTCGACTGCTGCCTCGTCCGGCCCAAGCCGCGCCGATGCCCAGGTCCGGCCGACGTGTCTGGTACGTCGCCGCCTTGATGCTTCTGGGCGTGGGTCTGTTTGTCATATTCGTCGCCAACTCGAACACCGAGCCGAAGAAATCCGTGCCCGGCGCCAAGCCCTCCGTCGCGCTTTTGACGGATCTTTCCGCCGACGCCCACATCGCCGACGACGCGGTGAATCTCGGCGCTTCGCTCTATACGGGCGTGTTCAATCTGTCGCAGGGCAAGGCGCAGTTGATGTTCACCAGCGGCGCGGTCGTCGATCTGACCGGGCCGTGCAGTCTGGAGATGATCAACGCCGGCGAAGCGCGACTGCTCAGCGGATCGCTCTCGGCCCTCGTGCCCGCCCGGGCGCGGGGCTTTACCGTCACCGGGCCCGATGGCGTGCGCGTCATCGACCTCGGCACGCAGTTCAACATGCTCATCGACGCCGCCGGTCGGACCATCGTGCATACCCGCGAGGGGCATGTGCGGATGGAGCGCGCGGATCAGCCGCCGCTGAATCTCGCCGCGGCGTACTCGGGCGCTTACGAGCCGGGTGCGTCGCGGCTGGGACCGATCGCTTTCGATCTGGCGTCGCCGATTCCGATCCGTTACGAAGATCGCCTCGCCGCTCACTTCGATGACCCATCGGGCCCGACAGTCATGAAGATGCTCGATCGCCTGCGATCGATTTCGCAGGGCGTCACGCTCGTGCAGGTCGCGGACCCGAAGCTCGATGCCCGGGGACTGGCGGTGAACTGGACCGCCCATTCGACCTTCGCGCGCATGAGCGATGCGTTCGATGCGGTGGACCTGAACGCCGTGGGCGCGACCCTGCGGGCGTCGCTGAGATTCCGCATCGAGCCCGGGTCGTACGAACTGCGCGAGGAGTTCACCAACGGCCTTCGCATGGGCCTCTTCGACAGCGCCGGCACCGATGTGCCCACTGACGATGTCGGCTATCACATCGCGTTCCAGTTTGACGGCGGCTCGCGCGGCCCGACTGCGGTTCTCTATCACGAACCTGCCGGCGACATGCCCCTCGGCGGCAGCATCTCCGGCGTGGTCCTCGATCGTCACGCCCCGACGCCGATCGTCGACGGCCTGCCGCATCAGATGGCGCTCGTGCTGGAGCGCGTGCCGGCGGGCGTACGCACGATCGGCCTGCTCGACAACCGCATCATTCTCGATCACGTTGATGCAAGTGACGAAGTATTTGCTCACTTTGACCGCGTGTACCTGGGCCTGGGGAATCTGACCGGCTCGCTGTTCATCGATGATCTGATCGTCAGCGCCGCCGCCCCCGCCGAGGCGTCTGATTCGCAAACCACTCTATTGAGGAGAACGTCCCATGATCCGCAGCCGCAATGACCGTCAAACCCGTCGTCCGCTTGTCCTGGCCGCGCTGGCCGCCCTTTCGCTCGCCGGCGTGCAGGCCCGCGGCGGCCTCATCGTCGATGACGCATTCAACGACGGCGGACTGACCAACGGCGCGGACCCCAACGACGCCGCGTGGACCATGGCCACCGGCGGCGGCCCCCTCAGCATCGTCAACGACAACGGCTCCCCCGGCCTCAATGGCGGAAACGCAATCCAACTCACGACGACCGGAACCTTCCAAGGATTCACCGGCCTCTTCTCCCCTATCACGCTCACCGAAGATCGCCAACGCATCAAACTCATCTTCGACTACCGGCTGACTGACTTCGGCAATCAGGACGCCGCCCTGCGATTCGGACTCCTCGATTCAGCCTCCGCCGTAGGCACCGCCGACTCCGCCTATTTCGTCGCCACCAGCACCGGCACCATCAACACCGCCACGCTGAACCAGACCTACTCCGGCACCGCCACGGGCTACCTCGGCGGCAGCGTGCAGTACAGCCAAGGCACCGACAACAATGTCCTGACCAGTGACAACAACCCGCATCACGTCGAGTTCATCGTCCAGCGCACCACCGCGGATCGCATCGACCTCTCCGCCCGCATCGGCACCGGCGTCATCTCCGGCGCCGACACCACCGGCAAGGACGCGGGACCCCTCCAGACAACTTTCGACTCCATCGCTTTCGAAACCGGCAATAACAACAACGGCGCCAACATCGGCGGCATCACCCCGCAGTTCCGCGGCGACAACTACCGCGTCGAAATCTGGAACAACGTCTTTGACGACAATTTCGACACCGGCGCCAGCCCCACCACCGGCAACGACGGCGATGACCCCAACGATGCCGCGTGGACGGCCATCGGCGGCAGCATCGCGCTGGTCACCGATGACAACCTCGCCGCCGGTCAGATCGGGTCCAACAAGGCCATGAGCTTCACCACCAGCGGTACGTTTCAGAAAATCCGCACGCAGTTCACCGACACGCCCGACATCGTCGGCACGAAGGTCAGCGCCAGTTTCGACTTCCGCGTCGTCAATGCGGAAAACGTGGCAGCCGGGCTCCGATTCGGTCTCTACGACGACGGCTCCAACACCGCCGCCGACACCGGGTACTTCGTGAGCATCGCCACCGGCACCGCCACCGGCGTCACGTTCATCGAAGATGGCAGCACGACCCAGGGCGACTTCCTCGGCGGCGGCGGACAGATCACGCTCGGCACCGTCGCCAACTATGACCTCGACGAATCCGTCGCCCATTTCGCCCAGCTCCTGCTAGAGCACCTCAGCGCCACCACGATGCGTCTGTCCCTGTACATCGACGGCGTGTTCATCGGCTCCGCCCTCGATACGAGCGTGACCACGACGCACTTCGGCGCCTTCGGCATTTCCAGCGGCGGCACCAGCAACGATTTCATCATCGACAACGTCTCCGTCGACTACATGGTGCCCGCCCCCGCCGCCCTGCCCGCGGGTCTGGCGCTGTTCGCAGGCCTGATCCTGCGTCGTCGTCGGTGATGGATCGAAAGTCGAAAGCTCAGGGATGGCCATCCCTGAGCTTTCATCGGGAGCATCGTCATGCAAAAACGCGCGTTCACCTTGATCGAGCTGCTCGTCGTCGTGGCGATCATTGCGCTGCTCATCGCGATTCTGCTGCCTTCGCTCACCAATGCCCGACGGGAGGCCAACCGCATCGCCTGCGGGTCGAACATGAAGCAGATCGGCGCGGGCATCGCGCTTTACGTCAATGACAACAAGTGGTACTTCCCCGGCCCGTGCTGGAACGGGCAGCAGGCCGAGTATTACAAGGGCTCGGGCCAGCTCGCCGAGCACCTGGCGCGCTATCTCAACACGCCCGTGTCCGCCTCCAGCTCCAAGCATTACATCAACAAGATGTTCATCGACCCCGGCTCCGCGCACGCGCAGCCCAGCACCGTCAAACCCGAAAACACCAAGATGTACGGGTCGTACGGCGAAAACAAGATGACGCTCAACCAGCTTGGCCCGGGCGACTCGTCCGCCAAGGCGCGCGTGCTGGGCTATCCGGATTTCAACGGGTATCCCGAATATCCGTCGCAGCCGGTCACCGCCATTCGCGAGCCGTCGACGACGCTCGCGCTCAAGTGCATCGATCACTGGTCCAACCCCGGCGGATGGGCCCCTTCGCCCGGCCTGCCCGCGCAGGTGCTTTATGAACCCGCGCACGGCTCGCCCGACAACTACCGCGCCATCCGCAATTACATGTTCTTCGACTGGCACGTCGAAGTCAGCATGGACCCCCGCAGCGCGTCCAGCTATTGAGCAGAGCGCAGAAGGCAGAGGTCAGAGATCAGAAATCAGTGGTCGGATCGTCTTCTGACCACTGATTTCTGATCTCTGACTTTTGTGTCTTTTGGATCGACCCTGCCGATGGGGCCGATATAATGTGTGAACGTATTTGATCGAGCCCTCCCAGAAGCCGACCAACCCGCCACGGACTTCATGAGACGCGTGACCCGCCCCATTGCGATTGGCATTTTTGCCGTTTTGACGACGCTGATCGTGCGTTCGGCGATTGCCGGTCCGCACATGATGCCCGTCGAAGAGGGCAAGAAGACGCTCTGGTCGGTTCAGCCGGTCGGGCATCCGGCCCCCCCGGCGGTCAAGAACGAAACGTGGGTCAAATCGCCCATCGACCGGTTCGTCCTCGGTCGCCTCGAAGCGGAGAATGTTCCCCCATCGCCCGAAGCGGACAAGCGGTCGCTGATCCGCCGCGTGTACTTCGATCTTGTCGGTCTGCCGCCGACGTACGAACAGGTCGAGGCGTTCGTTCATGACGCATCGCCCAACGCGTACGACAAGATCGTGGACGAGCTGCTGGCCCGCCCGCAGTTCGGCGAGCGATGGGCGCGGCACTGGCTGGACATCGCCCGCTACGCCGACACGATCGGGTACGACGGCGGGGGCCGCCAGCGGAAGTTTCCCTTCGCATGGACCTATCGCGATTACGTCATCCGCGCCCTCAACGATGACAAACCTTACGACCGCTTCGTCATCGAACAGATCGCCGCGGACCGGCTCGGGCTCGCGCCGAATGATCCGGCGCTGGCGGCGCTGGGCTTTCTGACCGTCGGGCGACAGTTCCTGGGCAACATCGACAACATCACCGACGACCGGATCGACGTCGTCGGCCGCGGACTGATGGGTCTGACCATCGGGTGCGCCCGCTGTCATGACCACAAGTACGATCCGATTCCGACGACGGACTATTACGCGATGTACGGCGTGTTCCGATCGCTGGATGTGCCCGAGCCGATGGACATGCCGATCGTCGGCGAGGCGAGCGGCACGGATCAGCAGAAGGCGGAATATCAGGCGGAACTGGCCAAGCGGCAGAAGGCGGTCGACGATCACCTCAAGGAAGTGCACGATCGGGTGATGAAGGAAGCGGCGGACCGGGCGGATGAATATCTGTCGCTGGCGACGGATCAGGTGGAGCAGATTCCGCGCGTGCGTCGCCGGCTCGAAAGTCATTTCAAGCGGGCGTGGCGCGAGGCGGGCAAGCCCAATCCGATCACGCCGGAGAAGAAGGCGGAGATTGTCGCCAAGGTACAGTCGATCTGCGAGGAAAGCCCGGAACTATTCCTCGATCAAGGCGAGAGTGAGAAGTTTCAGCGGCTCAAAGGCGCGATCATCGATCTTCAGCTCAACTCGCCGGGCGCTCCGCCGCGGGCGATGGCGGTCACCGATGGCTCGCCGTACAACCCCTACGTGTTCGTGCGCGGCAGCGGGGGCAACCGCGGCGAGAATGTCGATCGGCGGTTTTTAAGCGTGCTGGGCGGACAGAAATTCAACGACGGCAGCGGGCGCCTCGAATTGGCCAAGGCCATCGCGAGTGCGGACAATCCGTTGACGGCGCGCGTGTGGGTCAATCGCATCTGGATGCATCTGATCGGCGAAGCGATCGTGCGGACGCCCGCCGACTTCGGCGTCCGCGGCGAGCAGCCGACGCACCCCGCCCTGCTCGACTATCTGGCCCGCGATCTGATGGATCACGGCTGGTCCACGAAGCGCATCATCCGCTCCATCGCGCTCTCGGCGACCTACCGGCAGGCCAGCGAAGTCAACCCCGATCGCCTCCAGCGCGATCCTGAAAACCGGCTCATTTCGCACATGAACCGCAAGCGCCTCGAGTTCGAGCCGCTGCGCGACGCCCTGCTGGCGACCGCCCATCGGCTCGACGGGTCGATGTTCGGCCGGCCCGTCGATCTGTTCGCCGATCACGCCTCGACCCGCCGCGCGATTTACGGATTCATCGACCGGCAGGACCTGCCGATGACGCTCCGCGCCTTCGACTTCGCCAGCCCCGACGCCACGACGCCCCAGCGACTCGAAACGACCGTCCCCCAGCAGTCGCTGTTCATGATGAACAGCCCCTTCCTCGCCGAGCAGGCGCAGGCGGTGGCGCAGTCGACCGCTTCGATCGGCGACCGCCCGCAGCGGATCAACGTCCTGTACGAACGCGTGCTGGAGCGACCGGCGACGCAGGGCGAGGTCGATCTGGCCAACGGATACCTCGGCTCGTCGCCGGACGAGCCCATGTGGGCCCGCTACGCGCAGGTGCTCATGCTCAGCAACGAATTCGTCTTCGTCGATTGAGGACACGCCATGAAACTGCCGCACGATTTTAATCCGACGCGACTGCCGACAAGCCGGCGGGAACTGCTCAAGCAGGTGGGCATGGGTATGGGCATGCTCGGCCTCGCCCCGCTGCTGCAAAGCGAAGCCCGCGGCGCGATCAGCGCCAATCCGATGACGCCGCGCTCCCCACAGTTTCCCGGCAAGGCCAAGCGCGTGATTCACCTGTTCATGAACGGCGGGCCCAGCCAGGTCGATACGTTCGACCCCAAGGCCAAGCTCACTGAAATGAGCGGCAAAAATCCCCCGCAGCGCCACAGCACCGAACGCCCCACCGGCACGCTCTACGGCTCGCCCTTCAAGAGCCGCAAATACGGCCAGAGCGGCATCGAGGTGACGGACCTTTTCTCGCGCACCGCCGAGCATATCGACGACATGTGCATCATCCGCTCGATGCACGCCAACGTGCCGAATCATGAACCGTCGCTGATGCTCATGAACTGCGGGGACAACATCTTCGTGCGCCCGTCGATGGGGTCGTGGATCAACTACGGTCTGGGCACGGAGAACCAGAACCTGCCGGGCTTCATCGCCATGTGCCCCGGCGGCTATCCCGTGAAGCAGACGCAGAACTGGCAGTCGGCTTTCCTGCCGGGCGTGTATCAGGGCACGTATCTGGACCCGAGCCGGCCGACCGATCAGATCGTCGAATATGTCAAAAACAACTGGACCAATCGCGCCGAGCAGCGCAAGCAGCTTGACCTGCTTGCGGCGCTGAATCGTCAGCATGCGCAGACGCGCGGCGCGGCCCCCGATCTCGATGCGCGCATTCAGAGCTTCGAGCTGGCGTACCGCATGCAGATCGAAGCGACCGATGCGTTCGACTTGTCGCAGGAGCCGGATTACATCCATGAGATGTACGGCACGAAGACCAACAAGCACGCGAGCTACTACCTGATGACCCGCCGGCTCATCGAGCGCGGCGTGCGTTTCGTGCAGCTTTGGCACGGGGAAGGTCAGCCGTGGGACTCGCACGATCATCTGGAGCGTGAGCACGGCAAGCTGGCCAAGCAGTGCGATCAGCCGATCGCGGCGCTGCTGACGGACCTGAAAATGCGCGGACTGCTGGACGAGACGCTGGTGATCTGGGGCGGGGAGTTCGGGCGGACGCCGGCGGTGGAGATGCCCAAGAGCGGTGCCAATGAAGGGTCGATGACGGGGCGTGACCATAACCACTACGGGTTCTCGATGTGGATGGCCGGCGGCGGGGTCAAGGGCGGAACCGTTTACGGCGCGACTGACGATATCGGGTGGGTCGCGGAGGAAAACCCGGTGCATGTGCACGATCTGCACGCCACGATTCTGGCGCTGCTCGGCTTCGACCACGAGAAGCTGACCTACCGCTACGCCGGCCGCGACTTCCGGCTGACCGACGTGGCGGGGAACGTCGTCAATGACATCATCGCCTGACGGA
Organism: Planctomycetota bacterium; assembly: GCA_016125255.1. NCBI lineage: Bacteria > Pseudomonadati > Planctomycetota > Planctomycetota bacterium. Next base: position 174,211 of record WGMD01000029.1, read on the forward strand.
ATCTTTTTGAGGTCGCGCGGCGAATTTTCTTGACGCGCACCGCTCTCCAAAATTATGATTTTCGCACGGGACTTTACAAGGGAGAATCCCCCCATGCGAATGTGTTTTGCGTCGTTGGTGCTGTGCGTGTGCGCGATGGGTGCGGCGGCGAACGGACAAGTGATACAGACGGGCAGCAGCATCGTCGACGGCCGGGCGTCCGTGTTCGACATCGAAGGCGCGGCGACGACGTACAGCGCCGCCGGCGTCACGCCGTGGACCATCAGCTTCGCGGCCGGTTCGAACCTGCAGTTCATCTTTCCGACCATCACGGGCATGACCCGTGCGTCGGCCGACGGCGCTTTCGTCGGACCCGACGGCGGCGTGTCGTACCTGACGGCCGACAACACGGACGGGCGAGCGCTGACGCCCGGAGCGAACGGGATCGCCGGGGCGTGGTTCAGCGGTTCGCCGGCACGGCAGATGGCGCTCGTCGGCGTGTTCTACTCGTCGACGCAGGGCGGGCCCCCGGCGCCGACGGTCATCTACGACTCGCCCAGCGCGTACAACTTCCGGTCGGTCAACCCCGTGCTCAATCAACCGTTCTTCATCGGCGACGGCTCCGTCCGGTTCGTCAATGACGGATCGAGCTTCCGTTTCGGCGACGGGTCCGTCCGCGTCATCGACGACGGCACCTCCAACACCCTGCTCATCAGCGAAGGCAGCGCCGCCTTCAGCGGGTCCGAAGCCGACGGATACACCGCGACCTTCGGCGACGGCTCCGTCCGATTTATCCGCACCGGCGGCGTCTGGTCCTACGTTCACTCCGACGGCTCCAGCGGCGCGCTCAACAACGGCGACAACTTCGCCTTCGCCGACGGCTCCGTCCGGTTCATCCAGGACGGCACTTCCAACACGATCCTCTTCGGAGAAATGACCGCGAATATCTCGGGCGACAACAACACCGGATGGAAAGTCACGTACGGCGACGGGTCCGTCCGGCAGCTCGGCTCGTCCTCGAACATCGAGGCGCCGACGGATGGATCCGTGCGGTTCGTGTCCAATGGGTCAAGCTTCCGCACCGCCGATGGCTCCGTCCGCGTCATCGACGACGGCACCTCCAACACGCTGCTCCTCGGCGAGGGCGACCCGGTGTTCGCCGGCAGCGAAGCCGACGGGTACACCGTGACATTCGGCGACGGGTCCGTCCGGTTCATCCGGACCGGCGGCGTCTGGTCCTACGAACGCTCCGACAGCACCAGCGGAACCGTCAACGATGGCGACAACTTCGTCTTCGGCGACGGCTCCGTCCGGTTCATCCGCGACGGCTCGTCCAATACGATCCTCTTCGGCGAGAGCACCGCTGACCTTCAGAGCGACGCCGACGGCAACTGGTCCGCGGTGCTCGGAGACGGATCGGTGCGGCAGTTGGGCAACGGTCAGGCGGCGCTCTTCGGCGATGGCTCGGTGCGGTTCATCACCGACGGCACCTCGAACACCGTCGTGTTCAGCGAGATGAATATGGCCGACGCCGATCACGGCGGCGCGTTCTACTACGCTGACGGCACCAGCGAACTGTTCCCGCCGGGCGGGTATGTGTCATGGTTGCTGCTGGAGCAGATGATGGGGCTGGGAATGATTCTCGACGGGACGTCGAACACGATCGCGTTTCAGGAATTCAACGTGCCGACGGGCGCCGACCGGCTCACGCTCGGGTTCCTCGACTCCGACGGCTACATTCACCTGCTCGAGCCCGGCAGTTATGCCGACAACGGCGGCGAGTTGATGGTGACGTACGAGCTGCGTCATGTGCCCGAGCCGGCGTCGATCCTGACGATGTTGGGCCTGCTGGCGGGGCTGCGACGGCGCAAGTCACGCTGAAATCCCGGTCGGCGAACGGTTAGAGCGAAGTGAACGCTGACTTTTGCCTGCGCTATGGAACCGGGTAAAATAGTACCCCGCCGCTACTTCGGAGTGTTCCGATCATGACGACGATGCCCGACTACCTGCTGACGCAGCGGGAGCTGATTCCGACGGTGATTTTCAACCAATCGCGCGAGGCCTCCGTGGCGGTGGCGCGCGAGATGGCGCAGCTCATTCGTGACAAGGCCGCCAAAAAGCAGAACGCCGTGCTGGGGCTGGCGACCGGCTCCACGCCGACCGGCGTCTACGCCGAACTGATCCGCATGCATCGCGAAGAAGGCCTGAGCTTCAAGAACGTCATCACGTTCAACCTCGACGAATACTTCCCCATGCAGCCGCACGAGCTTCAGTCCTACGTGCGCTTCATGAACGAGCACCTTTTCGATCACATCGACATCGACCGCAGGAACGTGCACATCCCCGACGGCACGCTGGCGCTGGAGCAGATGCCCGAGCACTGCGCCGGTTACGAGCGCGCAATCGCCGAGGCGGGCGGCATCGACCTGCAGATTCTCGGCATCGGCCGCACCGGTCACGTCGGGTTCAACGAGCCGGGCTCCGGCCGCAACTCCGTCACGCGCCTCATCACGCTCGACAACGTGACGCGCAACGACGCCGCCGCCGACTTCTTCGGCAAGGAGAACGTCCCCCGCCGCGCCATCACGATGGGCGTCGCGACGATTCTCCGCGCCAAGCGCATCCTGCTGATGGCGTTCGGCGAAGGCAAGGCGCCGGTCGTGGCCAAAGCCATCGAAGGCGAGATCACCGACCAGATCGCCGCCAGCTTTCTGCAGGAGCACCCCAACGCGCAGATCATGCTCGACGCCGCGGCGTCGGCGCAGCTCACGCGCACCAAGGCGCCCTGGGTGCTGGGCCCCATCGAATGGGACGAAGCCACGATCCGCACCGCCGTCATCTGGCTCGCCCGCAAGGTCAAAAAGCCCATCCTCAAGCTCACCGACGAGGACTACAACGAAAACCACCTGCAGGACCTGCTCGCCGATCACGGGTCGGCGTACGACATCAACGTGCGCGTGTTCCGTCTGATGCAGCGCACGATCACCGGCTGGCCCGGCGGCAAGCCCGAGCATCTCAAGAAGCCCGGCGACATGACCCGCCCCACCGACCGCATCTTCCCCAAGCGCGTCATCTGCTTCTCCCCTCACCCCGATGACGACGTCATCTCGATGGGCGGCACGCTGATCCGCCTCGCCGATCACGGTCACGAAGTCCACATCGCCTATCAGACCTCCGGCAACATTGCCGTGTTCGATGACGATGCGCGTCGCTTCACCGACTTCGCCGCCGAGTTCAACCAGATCTTCGGCATCGACAAGCAGCAGACCGTCGAGATCGAAAAGCATATCGAGCAGTTCCTCAAGAACCGCGAGCCCGGTCAGACCGACAGCCCGCAGATTCAGAAGATCAAGGGCATGATCCGCCGCGGCGAAGCCAAGGCGGGCGCCCGCGCCGCCGGCGTCCCCGAAGAGCATTGCCATTTCCTGGACATGCCCTTCTATGAAACCGGCACCGTGCGCAAGAAGGCGATCGGCGATGAGGATGTGAAGATCATCGTGGAACTGCTCCGCGAGATTAAGCCGCATCAGATCTACGCCGCCGGCGACTTGTCCGACCCGCATGGGACGCACCGCGTATGTCTGTCGGCCATCATCCGCGCGATCGAAATCCTGCGCGATGAAAAGTGGTTCGACGACTGCGAGGTCTGGCTGTATCGCGGGGCGTGGCAGGAATGGGAGCCCGAGAAGATCGAGATGGCGGTGCCGATCAGCCCCGATGAGCTGATGCGCAAGCGCGTGGCGATCTTCAAGCACCAGAGCCAGAAGGACAAGGCCATGTTCCCCGGCTCCGACAAGCGCGAGTTCTGGCAGCGCGCCGAGGACCGCAACCGCGACACCGCCCGCATCTACGACGAGCTGGGCCTGCCCGAGTACGAAGCGATGGAAGGCTTCGTGCGATGGGACGGGCATACGCGTTACCTTTGACGCCGACATCGCTCCGCGGGCCCGCGCTTCCGATCATTCGTCGACTGTTTGAAAGGATGGGCATGCCCACGGATTGTCTGCGCCGCTGTGTCGTCATCATCACCGTGATCCTGTCGCTCGGCGCCGTCGCGCCGGCGCAGGAGGACAGCGACCATCAGGAAAAGCTCGACGCTGCGCACGCCAAGCTCAAGGCGACGCTCTTCGCCGGCGAGTCGATGCTCGGCAGCCCGATCGCCATCAGCGTCGACGATCACGGCAACGTCTTCGTCACCGTCACGACCCGCCGGCGAAGTTCCGACCTGGACTACCGCGGCGGGCCGGAGGTGGCGAAAGTGCTTTCGCTTTCGAGCACGGAGGAACGCCGGGCGTTTCTGCACGAGCGCTTCGCCACTTCCAACAAGGCGGGCGATCTGAACAAGGATGGCAAGAAGGATTGGCGCGATCTGGCGGTACAGAGCGAGCAGATCATCGAGCTGCGCGACACGGACGGCGACGGCACGGCTGACAAGTCGATTGTCTACGCGGACGGGTTCAACAATGAAGTGACCGGTGTGGCGGCGGGCGTGCTGGCGTTCGACGGCGATGTGTATCTGACGTGCATCCCCGATCTGTGGAAACTGCGCGACACCAACGGCGACGGCAAAGTCGACGAACGCAAAATTCTCTCCACCGGCTACGGCGTCAAGTGCGGCTACTCCGGGCACGACATGCACGGATTGACCATCGGGCCGGACGGCAAAATCTACTGGTCCCTCGCTGACAAAGGCGCGAACGTCACCACGCCCGACGGCCGCAAGCTTGTCTACACGCACACCGGCACCGTCTGGCGATGCAATCCCGACGGCAGCGAACTGGAGGTCTACGCTTACGGGCTGCGCAATCCGCAGGAGATCGCCTTCGATGAATACGGGTATCTGTTCAACGTCGACAACGACGGCGACTTCCCCGGCGAGCGCGAGCGTGTGGTGTACATCGCCGAGGGCAGCGATTCGGGATGGCGCAACAACTGGCAGTATCGCGGGCAGGAGTACAACCCGTGGATGAACGAAAACATGTGGAAGCCGCGGGAAAAGGGTCAGGCGGCGTACTTTCTCGCGCCGATCGCCAATTATTCATCGGGGCCGTGCGGATTCAAATATGAACCGGGCACGGCGCTTTCGGACAGATTCCGCGGGCGCTTCTTTCTGACCGAAGCGCCCAGCGGCGTGCTGAGCATGTTCACGCTCACGCCCAAAGGCGCCGGCTTCGAGATGGGCGAACCCGAGGTGCTCTACCGCGGACTCGTCGGGGCGGGCATCACGTTCGGACCCGACGGCGATCTGTACGTGGCCGACTGGCTAGGCGGATGGGTCCCGCAGGGTAAGGGCAAGGTTTGGAAACTCGACGACGCCGCGACGCCGCCGTCGCCGGCACGACTCGAAACGCAAAAGCTGCTCAATACGGGTATGGACCAGCGCGAAGTTGCATCGCTCAAAGCGCTGCTCGGCCATGCGGACATGCGCGTGCGTCAGGCGGCGCAGTTCGAGCTGGTCAAGCGCGGCTTGAGCGGCGATCTGTGGGCGGTCGCGAAAGACACGAAGGCGGCGCCCTTGGCGCGGATTCATGCGATGTGGGGCCTCGCCGAGTTGAGCCATCGCAAGGGCCTGCCGGACGGCGGATCGATCGCGGACCTCATGCATGATGACGATGCCCATGTGCGCGAGCAGGCGGCGAAGGTCGCCGGCGACGCGCGTCAGAAGGATGTTGAGCCGGCATTGATCGCGGCGCTGGCGGATGATTCGGCGCGCGTGCGTTATCAGGCGGCGATCGCGCTGGGCAAGGTCGGAATGCCGGCGGAGGTCGGGCCGGTGGTGAAGATGATCGAGGCGAACAATGATGCGGATCAGGTGTTGCGACACGCGGGGGCGTACGCGCTGGCGGGCATCGGCGATGCCAACACGGTCGTCGCGCTGTGCAAGCATTCGTCGACGGCGGTGCGGCTCGCGGCGGTGATCGCGCTGCGGCGCATGGCGGACCCGGGCGTCGCAGTATTTCTCGATGATGCGGACGAATCCGTCGTCGCCGAGGCGGCGCGGGCGATTCATGATGATCGTTCGATTCCCGCCGCCCTGCCGGCTTTGGCGAAGGTACTCGAGCGCACGGGGCTCAGGAACGTCGCGCTGCTTCGCCGGGCGATCAATGCGAATCTGCGGCTGGGCGAACCCGCCGATGCGCAGCGGCTCATCGACTACGCCGCCGACAGCGCCGGGCCGATCGACATGCGTGCCGAGGCGCTGGCCGCGCTTTCGTACTGGAACGACAAGCTGGAAATCGATCGGGTGGAAGGCGTATATCGCCCGCTGCCGGGACGGGACGTCAAGCTGATCTATACCATGCTCGACAAGTCGACCGCACTGACCGCCGCTGATTGCCCGGACGCGGTGCGTGCCGCGGCGGCGACGGCGGCGGGCAAGTTGCACTATGGCGGATACAACGCCCTGCTGCCGATCTGGGTCGCCGACCCGAAGGCCGCGCCGGTGCTGCACATGGCGGCCCTGTCGGCGATGGCGAATCTGCATCACCCGCTGCTCAAGCAAGCCGTCGACACCGCGATCGGCGATGGCGACAAGAATGTCCGCATCGCGGCGGTGAAGCTCATGACGCAGACAGAAGGCGGCAATCTCGTCGACGCCCTCAAGAAACTGCTCAACGGCGAGACGAGCCAGCAGCAGGCGGCCCTGGCCGTGCTCGGCGACATGCCCAAGGACAAGAAGGCGGTGGGCGTACTCAATGAGCAGATGGATCAACTGCTCACCGGCAAAATCCCGGCGGAGATTCAACTTGACCTCATCGAGGCCGCGAAACTCAGCAAGGACAACTCCATCAAGAAAAAGCTCGACAAGTATGAGAGCGCCAAGTCCAAGAGCGATCCGCTGGCGGCGTACAGCGAGACGCTTGTCGGAGGCGACGCCGATCGCGGGCGCGTGATCTTCACGGACAACCTCGCCGCCGGCTGCATCCGTTGTCACTCCATCAGTGACGCCCCGAACCCCGTCGCGCCGAATCTGTCGAAGGTCGGCCAGCGCGCCCCGCGGTCCTACCTCCTTCAGTCGCTCATCGAGCCCTCCGCCGTCGTCGTCGAGGGCTTCGGCGTCGCCAGCGTCACGCTCAAGAACGGCACCACGGTGTCCGGATTCCTCCGCAAGGAGGACAAGACTACGCTGACCATCGCCATGGGCGACGGCTCGCTGGCCACCGTGGCGGTGAGCGACATCGCGAGCCGGGCGCCGGTGGTGTCGGTGATGCCGCCGATGGGGGCGATTCTGACCAAGGCGCAGATACGCGATGTCATCGAGTTTCTGAGCACGCTCAACTAACGGATTTGGCCGCAAAAGCTAGTTGTTTCATTTTGCCGCGCCAGCCCTTAAGATGTGCGTCCATGCGAGCCAGTGGTCAGTCCGTTGCGGCTGTGGTTGGGCGAGTTTTCGTCCGGGCGGCGGCGCCTTGGCAATCGGTCGATCAGTCGCAATCCCAACGCCAATTTTGAGTTTGATGTGGTCCAGCTCAACGCTGTCCACGCGGAGATGCTCAAATCATGAGTATTCGTATCGCGCTTAATCATCAGACGGTTTACAAGTACGATCGGCCCGTGGGCATGGGGCCGCAGCTCATCCGACTGCGCCCCGCGCCGCATGCGCGGACGCCGATCCTCAGCTACTGCCTGAAGATCACGCCCGAACAGCATTTCATCAACTGGCAGCAGGACCCGCAGTCGAATTTCCTGGCCCGCATCGTGTTCCCGGAGAAGATCAACGAATTCCGCGTCGAGGTCGATCTCGTGGCGGACATGACGGTGATCAATCCCTTTGATTTTTTCGTCGATCCGGCGGCGGAGACGTATCCGTTCAAATATGACGACTGGCTCTCGCGCGAGATCGCGCCGTTTCTGCGGCTTGCCGAGGCGGGGCCGCATTTGAAGAAGTTCGTGGCGAGCGTCGACCGAAGCGCATGCAACACGGTGACGTTCATCACGCGGCTCAATCATCAGCTTCAGACGATGATCCGCTACATGATCCGCATGGAGCCGGGCGTGCAGTCGCCGGACGAGACGCTGGAGAAAGCCAGCGGGTCGTGCCGCGACTCGGCGTGGCTTTTGGTGCAGACGCTTCGGCAACTCGGCATCGCGGCGCGCTTCGTGTCGGGCTACCTGATTCAGCTCAAGCCCGATCAGAAATCGCTCGACGGCCCCAGCGGCGCGGAGGCGGACTTCACCGATCTGCATGCGTGGTGCGAAGCGTACATCCCCGGCGCCGGTTGGATCGGGCTTGATCCGACGAGCGGGCTGCTGGCGGGGGAAGGCCACATTCCCGTCGCCGCCACGCCCGACCCGTTCTCCGCCGCGCCGATCAGCGGGGGGCTCGAGCCCTGCGAGGTCGAGTTCGAGCATCACATGAAGGTGACGCGCGTGCATGAAGACCCGCGCGTCACGCTGCCGTACACCTCCGAGCAGTGGGCCCGGATCGATGCGCTGGGGTGTCTGGTCGACGAGCGACTCAAGGCGGACGATGTGCGCCTGACCGCCGGGGGCGAGCCGACGTTCGTGTCGATCGACGATATGGAAGGCGCGGAATGGAACACCGCGGCGGTCGGTCCGACGAAGCGCGGGCTCGCCGAATCGCTGCTCCGCAAGCTCAAGGCGCATTTCGCGCCCGGCGGGCTGCTGCACTTCGGACAGGGCAAGTGGTACCCCGGCGAGCAGCTACCGCGATGGGCGCTGACGTGCTACTGGCGTCGCGACGGTCATCCGATCTGGCATGACGAATCGCTGTTGGCCGACGGGTCCAAAGACCTGGGTTACACCACCGGCGACGCGGAGCGCTTCATGACCGAGTTGGCCCATCGGCTCAAGGTCAAAGGCGCGCACGTCGCCGCGGCGTTCGAGGATCCGATTTATTTCATGGACAAGGAGCACCGCCTTCCGATCAACGTCGATCCGACCGACAGCCGCATCAAGGACCCGGAGGAACGGGCGCGGCTCAGGCGTGTGTTCTCGCACGGACTCGGCAAACCCGTCGGCTATGTGCTGCCTCTCACGCGCCGATGGGAGGATGGACAGAAGGTGTGGTACAGCGGTTTGTGGATGCTGCGGGCGCAGCATGTGGTGCTCATCCCCGGCGACTCGCCGATCGGGCTGCGACTGCCGTTGCCGAGTCTGCCGTGGGTCTCGGCGGCGCACTATCCGCATATCCATCCGGTCGATCCGATGGCTACGCGCGATCCGTTGCCGACGGAGCTGCATCGGCAGTATCGTGATCATCCGAACGCGAATGCGAAGCGCCATGGCGATGCCGAACGCGAACCGCTCAAGCCGGGCGAGTCGGCGGACTGGGTCGTGCGGACGGCGTTGTGCGTCGAAGTGCGGCAGGGCCGGTTGTACATCTTCATGCCGCCGGTGTCGGGGATCGAAGAATACCTTGACCTGATCGCGGCGATCGAGGCGACGGCGGCGGCGATGAAACTCGCCGTGATCATCGAAGGCGAACCCCCGCCGCATGACCATCGCGTCAATTCGCTCAAGGTCACGCCCGACCCCGGCGTCATCGAGGTGAACATTCAGCCGTCGATGTCATGGGAGGAACTCGTTCACAACACGACGACGCTCTACGACGAAGCCCGTCTCGCGCGCCTCGGCACGGAGAAGTTCATGCTCGACGGCCGGCACTGCGGCACCGGCGGAGGCAACCACGTCGTCCTCGGCGGCGCGACGCCCGCCGACAGTCCGTTCCTCCGTCGGCCCGATCTGCTGCGATCGCTCGTGTGCTACTGGCTCAATCATCCATCGCTCAGCTATCTGTTCTGCGGGCAGTTCATCGGGCCGACGAGTCAGGCGCCGCGCATCGACGAGGCCCGGCACGACAGCGTGTATGAACTGGAAATCGCCTGCGAAGAGATGGAGCGGCAGCTTCGCATGTTCGGCAAGGTCCCGCCGTGGATGGTCGACCGATTCTTCCGCAATCTGCTGACGGACCTGACGGGCAACACGCACCGCGCCGAATTCTGCATCGACAAGCTGTTCTCGCCGGATTCGTCGACGGGGCGGTTGGGCCTCGTCGAGTTCCGCGGGCTGGAGATGCCGCCGCATGCGCAGATGAGCTTGACGCAGCAGCTTCTGCTCCGGGCGGCGGTGGCGCGTTTCTGGCGCGAGCCGTATCGTCAGCGGCCGATCCGATGGGGCACGCGGCTGCACGATCAGTTCATGTTGCCGCATTATGTGTGGTCGGATTTCCGCCACGTGATCGACGACATGCGGGCCGCGGGCTTCGACCTCGAAGCCGAGTGGTTCAAGGTGCACTACGAATTTCGCTTCCCGCGGCATGGGACGATTCAGCGCGACGATATCGCGATCGAGTTGCGACAGGCGATCGAGCCGTGGATCGTGCTCGGCGAGGAACCGGTCGGCGGGGCGACGGCTCGTTACGTCGATTCGTCCGTCGAGCGATTGCAGGTCAAGGTCGAGAACCTCATCGACACGCGGCACGTCATGACATGCAACGGACGCCGTCTCCCGCTGCATGCGACCGGCGTGCACGGGCAGTACGTGGCGGGCGTGCGATACCGGGCGTGGCAGCCGCCGAGCTGTCTGCATCCGACGATCGGCGTGCACACGCCTTTGGTGTTCGACATCATCGACAAGTGGGCGGGGCGTTCGATCGGCGGATGCACCTATCACGTCGCGCACCCCGGCGGTCGGAACTACGAGACGTTCCCGGTCAACGCCATGGAGGCCGAGGCCCGGCGGCGGGCCCGCTTCTTCGACGAAGGCCACACGCCCGGCCCGCTGAGTGTCCGCGAAGAGCCGGTCAATGCGGAGTTCCCGCATACGCTGGACCTGCGACGCGGGTATTGAACAGTGTAAAATGCTCGACCAAAGGCGCCGCTGCGCCGATGATGGATGTACCGACGCGTGTCGGGATGGACCACAAGGATGGAACCGAGTCTCATGCCCCCTGCCGCCTCGCAGCCCCCGGCGTTCTGGCGTTGCCCGTCGCTGCCGGGTTACTTCGACGAAGTGACCGCCGGCGGCGAAGCGATTCGACCGGCGTGGAAACCGTTCATCAGCGCCATCGAAAAGATCGGCCCCGAGGAACTGGCCCGCCGCTGGGAACAGGGCCGCCGACTCATCCAGGAAAACGGCGTCACCTACAACGTCTACGACGAAACCGGCGGGCTCAATCGGCCGTGGCAACTTGACGCCGTGCCATTGATGATCGGGGCGGACGAATGGGCGTACATCGAGGCGGCCATCGCGCAGCGCGCTTCCCTGCTCAATCATGTGCTCAACGACGTGTACGGTCCGCGGCGGCTCCTGGCGGAGCACGTCATGCCGCCGGAGCTGCTCTACGCCACCGAGTCCTTTCACCGCGCCGCCAGCGGGTTCGATGTGCCCGGCGATGTGCGCCTGCACTTTTACGCCGCCGACATCGCGCGGGCGCCGACGGGACACTGGTGGGTCGTCAATGACCGCACGCAGGCGCCGTCCGGCTCGGGGTACGCCCTCGAAAACCGGCTGGTCATGACACGCTCGCTGCCCGATGTGTTCCGCGACTGTCAGGTGCATCGCCTCGCTGAATTCTTTTCGAAGCTGCGCGATCTGCTGGCCGCGCTCGCCCCCGCGCACAAGGACCGACCGCGCATCGTTCTGCTCACCCCCGGGGCCTACAACGAAACGTATTTCGAACACGCGTACCTCGCCCGCTATCTGGGCTATCCCCTCGTCGAGCCCGGTGATCTGACGGTGCGCGGCGGACGGGTATACCTCAAAACGCTCAACGGCCTGCTGCCCGTCGATGTCATCCTTCGCCGACTCGACGACGGATATTGCGACCCCTTGGAGCTGCGCGAGGATTCGCTGCTCGGCGTGCCCGGCCTCGTGCAGGCGGCGCGCTCCGGCACCGTCGTCATCGCCAATAGTCTCGGGTCCGGCGCCGTGGAGAACCCGGCGCTGATGGCGTTTTTGCCGGGACTTTGCCGCAAAGTGCTCGGGGAAGAGTTGAAGATGCCTTCCGTCGCCACATGGTGGTGCGGTCAGCCCGATGCGGTGAGGTATGTATCGGAGCATCTGGAGGACCTGGTGGTCAAGTCGGCGTTTTTGAGCGACCCCGGCGAGCCGATCTTCGGCGAACAGCTCACGGACGCGTCGCGCGCCGCGCTGCTCAAGCGCATCGCCGCCGCGCCCTACCGCTTCGTCGGACAGGAGCGCGTGCGGCTCTCGACCGCGCCGGCGTGGGTGCAGGGCGAGATGCAGCCGCGCCATCTGATGCTGCGCGTCTTCGCCGTCGCCGGACTCGACGGACAATACCGTGTCATGCCCGGCGGGCTGACGCGCGTCAGCGGATCGCGCGATTCGAGTCTGGTGAGCATGCAGAGCGGCGGCGGAAGCAAGGACACATGGGTCCTGAGCGACAAGCCCGTCGAGCACTTCTCGCTGCTGCGCATGGGCGAGCGTTCGACGGAGCTGACGCGGCAGGGCTTCATCCTCCCGTCGCGCGTGGCGGACAATCTTTACTGGATGGGCCGCTACGCCGAACGCATCGAAAACACCGTGCGCGTCATCCGATGCGCCCTTCAGCGATTGACCGACGAATCGGAATTCGACGACGCCGACGAACTGCCCTGGCTCATCGACGTGCTCGTCGATCAGGGCCGCATGCTCGGCGGGATCGAGCCCGAGGACGTCTACAAGCAGATCGCCACGCTCGGCGAGCAGCTCATCAGCGTGCTTTTCGACGGGGAGCGCCCGTTGAGCGTGCGCGGGGATGTGCAGCGCGTGTCGCGCACGGCTTCGATCGTGCGCGATCGCATTTCGATTGATGCGTGGCGCATCCTCAATCGGCTCGAGCAGCAGTTCGTCGCCCCCGCCGGCAACCTCGCCGTGCGGCTCGACGCGACGTTCCACATTCTCGACGACGCCATTCTGACGCTCACCGCCTTCAACGGGCAGACTATCGAAGGCATGACCCATGAAAAGGGCTGGCGCTTCCTCGACATCGGGCGGCGCATCGAGCGATCGCTGGCGGTGCTGGGGCTCATGCGTCACGCCATGCTGCACGCCGACGGAGCGGAAGGTCAGCGGATGCAGTCGATGCTCGAAATCGCCAATAACGCCATGACCTACCGCTCGCGGTATCAGACCTCCGTGCAGGCGGCTCCGGTGCTCGACCTGCTCGTGCTCGACGAATCGAATCCGCGCTCGCTGGCGTACCAGATGGTCGCGCTGGATGAGCACATCAACGACCTCGTCGGGGCCGGGGCGATGACGCAGCGCAACGAGCAGCAGCGGCAGATCATGCGGCTGCTCTCGACCGTGCGCCTTACCGAAGTTGACGTATTGGCGCGGCCCAATGCGAAGAACCAGAGGGCGGCGTTGGCCCATCTGATCGATCGGCTTCAGACGGAGATCGCGGAATTGTCGAAGCTTTTGACGTTGACTTATCTGAGCCATGCGCGGGCGTCGCGCCATCTGAGCGATCTGGGCGTGGAGCGTCCGTCATGATGTACCGCATCACGCACAAGACGGTGTACGACTATTCGGAGCCGGCGCTGAACTGTCAGAACAAGGTGCATCTGACGCCGCGCGATCTGCCGTATCAGCGGCGGCACCGGCACGCCTTGAACATCCGACCGACGCCCGAATCGATGTCGCCCTTCACCGACTTTTTCGGCAACGCCGCCGTATCGTTCAACATCGATCAGCCGCATGACATGCTCGTGATTCAAAGCGTCAGCCGCATCGAAGTGCTCGATCGGCCGACGCCCCCGCTGGGCGACTCGCTGCCGTGGGAGGAGGCGGCGAAGATCATCGCCAAGGCCGATTCGCCCGAGTGCATCGACGCGTATCAGTACGTGTTCCCCTCGCGTTACGCCTACCGCAACGACAAGCTCGCGGCATTCGGGCGCGTGTCGTTCACACCCGGTCGCCCGCTGCTACAGGGCGCGATGGACCTGACCAAACGGATTCACCGCGAGTTCAAGTATGCGCCCAAGGCAACGTCGCTCACCACCTCGATCGACGAGATTCTCGAAGCGCATCACGGCGTCTGTCAGGACTTCGCGCATCTTCAGATCGGCGTGATGCGATCGCTGGGACTCGCGGCCCGATACGTCAGCGGGTATCTGCGGACCGACCCCCCGCCGGGCAAGCCGCGGCTCGTCGGGGCGGATGCGTCGCATGCGTGGGTCGATGTGTTCTGCCCGAAGTTCGGATGGGTCTCATTGGACCCGACGAATGCGTGCCTGGCGTCGGACCGGCACATCGTGCTGGCCTGGGGCCGGGACTACGGGGACGTGAGCCCGATCAAGGGCGTCGCCCTCGGCGGCGGGGAGCACGAGCTGACCGTCACCGTCGACGCCGTCCCGATCTGAAAATTCTAAAATAATCGTAATACCATTCACCGCATGACGTTGCGTGTATTTTCAGCATTGCACATCCGCGACATTTTCTGTAAAAACATGACAGGTTTTCCGGCGCTGAACGCATTGAAGGGCAGTGCGAGGTGTTGTTGGGTTGGGCCATGAGGCGGCGCGGCGAGTGAGCAGGTCGATGCAGAACGCTTTTGCAAACAATCCCGAAGCATGGGAGCGGTTCACCCGGTTGTGGGTCACGGCCCAGCCGGCGCTGAGCACGTTCATCTCCACCGTCGTCGTCAATGCGGCCGACGCGGAGGACGTGCTACAGAACGTCGCGCTGACGGCGGCGCGCGACTTTGAAAGCTACGACCCGAGTCGACCGTTTCTGCCATGGGCCATGACCATCGCGCGCCATCGCGTCATCGATCATCATCGCCAGCGCAGCCGGCAGGGTTCGAGCTTGAGCCCGCAGACCGTCGAGCAACTCGCATCGGTGTGCGAACAGACGCTGTCGGCCGGCGATGAGCACGCCCGCATGCAGGCGCTGCGCGTTTGCATGAACACGCTGCCGGACAAACAGCGGCGCATGCTCAGCATGCGCTATCACGAAGACTGGTCCGGGGCGAAGATCGCGCAGGCGATGGGCATGTCCGTCAATGCGGTGTTCCTGATGCTCTCGCGTCTGCGCTCGCAGCTTGCCGAGTGCATCGACCGGCGTCTTCGCAAGATCGGAGACGCCTGATGCGCTTCGATGCACAGATCGGCTCCATGCTCAGCGCGTATCTGGAAGGGTCGCTCGAAGCCGACCAGTTCGGGCCGTTCGAGTCATGGCTCAACGCCGACCGCGATCACGCCGCCCTGCTCATTGAGCAGACGCAGCTTGCCCGCCTGCTGCGTCAGACCCTGCACGATGCCGCCTTCGCCGACGCTCCCGTCGCGATACCCGCCAAGGTTCATGGGGATAGGGCCGTCGCACGTTCGCCTCGCTGGCGCTTCGTCGCCGGCGCGATCGCCGCGGCGATGGCGATCGTCGCGCTGGGATGGGCGACACGATTCATGGCCCCCGCCACGGATCCGCCCAAGCCGCCGAGCGGCGCGGCGGCGCCCGTCGCGGTCCTGCTCGGAGCTGAGAACGTCGTCTGGGACTCGGAGCATCGCAACATCGGCGAGACCCTCGCCAAGCAGACGCTTCGCATCGCCTCCGGCTCGATGAACCTTCAGCTTTGGAGCGGCGCGACGGTCATGTTGCAAGGCCCCGCCGAATTCGCCATCGATGGGCCCGCCGAGTCGCATCTGACCTACGGCCGCGTGCTCATCGAAGCCGGCGCGCACGCCGCCGGGTTCACCGTGCATACGCCGCATTTCGATGTCGTCGACCTCGGCACCGCGTTCACCATCGACGTCGATCGCGAAGGCGAAGGGCATGTGTCGGTGCTTCAGGGTGTCGTCGAAGTTTACAGCCGCGATGACGTGCGCCGGCTTCGCGCCAACGAGCAGGTGCAGTTCACGCGTGGGGCCGGCTTGTCCATGCCGCAGCGGACGCGAGCCGACGTTTCGGCGGACGCCGCCGACTACCCGCCGGTGCAGAGCGCCGCGGCCGTGGCGATCGACAAGCTTTTTCTGCTGTCGAAGGATCGCCCGCGTGCGCCCGGCTCGGATCTGCGCAGCATGTTCACGCAGACGCTGAGCGTCGATCCGCAGCGCCGCCTCGCCTACGTGCAGTTCGTGCTCAAGGGCGTCGGCGACGTCGCCGACGACGCCGAGTTCGGCATCTACGCCCTGACGCTCACCAATCCGTTGGGCATCGCGCAGTCGATCCCGCTGATCGGCCGATTCAATCGCGACACGATCGTGATGGACGCCGACTCGGCCGCCGACGCCGGCTGGCGCCATCGCAATGAATGGTTTACGGCCGCGAGCTTCCCGGCGCGACTCTTCACCGTGCATGAACCGACCGAACTGGTGACGGATGATCACGCCCGATACGCGCTCGCGCCGATCGGCGCGAACAAATCGCTCGATGCCTGGGTCATGAACGTCGGCACGGATGAGACGCTCGAAGTGGAGCCCGGGCGATATGTGCGTCTGTCCGTGCTGTATTCAGCCGTCGGCTTCAACCCGATCCAGGGCAAGCCCGACGATGCCCGCATCATCCTTCACTACGACAACGGCACGACACAGACACTCGACTGGGACCTGGCCGACTCGACCGGCGCAGGGCGCAATTCGACGCGTGAACGAACCACTGACGACAAGCAATGAGGCACACTCAACACTCTGCAGGAGAATCCGCCATGGGACGAATGAAGACTTTTGCGACGATCGCCTTAATGGGCATGTCCGCCGCGACGCAAGCGGGCATCATCGACATCTCCAGCGCCTTCAACGCCGACACCATCGCCACAAGCGTCTCCGACAGCGCCGGCGTCACCTACCGTGACACCGCGCAGAAAGATCGCTTCCTCACCACCAACTTCCCCATCGACGGACTGTTCTCCGCCAACGGATATGCCTTCCAACTCGGCTCCTACGCCGCCGACAACACCGTGCTCATGAAACCCATCAGCGGCGCCGGCCTGCCCCCCGCTTCCGTCACCATCGACATCGCCGACCAACGCATGTCCACCTTCGCCTTCGTCCACACCGGCGTCGGCTACGGCTCCCAATCCCCCAACGGCTCCGTCACCGTCAACTATCTCGACGGCACGAGCGATTCATTCACATGGGACCTCGCCGACAACAACGGCTCCAGTTCCAACGGCTCCAGCGTCGCCGCATTGACCAACCTGCAACTCAAGGAATTCGGCACCGCCAATCCGATCAACACCAATCGCCAACTCTGGTCGCAAACCATCACCGGCATCAACCAGGCCAAGACCGTCGCCTCCATCACATTCAATTCCACCAACAGCTCCGGCGACCCCGATGCCCACTTCGGCGTCTATGCCCTCACCAGCACCAGCAGCAAGTATCTCACCCTCGACCTCTCCGGCTCGTTCAACCGCGACACCATCGCCATCGACAATGCCGAACCGACCGGCAACGGCTATCGCAGCGCCGGCCAGGGTTTCATCACCACCAATCACAACCAACTCGGCAACTCCCCCAACATCCCGCCCACCGGCGAACTCATCGCCGGCAACGTCGTGCCCTTCCAGGTCGGCCCCTTCGACAGCCCCAACACCGTGCAGAACAACACGCTGATCCTCGACGTCGACAACAACAACGGCGACGGCGTCTTCGATAACGCCACGATCGACATCGCCAATCAGGCCGCCGAGCAGGTCTCCGTGCTCTTCTCCGCCGTCGGCTTCAATAACTTCACCGGCACGCCCACCAATCCCAACAACAACGGCTTCATCACAATTCACTACACCACCGGCGCGGATGACGTCTTCGAATGGGACGTCGCCGACTCCGATGGGAACAACAAACTCGTCTCCGGCGGCGCGCTCGACGCCTTCACCGGCACGATCGACCTGTTCGACACCAACAGCAATTCGCTCGTCGCCACCAATCGTCACATGTGGTACCAGACGTTCACCGTCGATCCGACCCGCGTCATCGACACGATCAATCTGAGCGTCAACGGCGTCAAGGACGGCTCGGGCACCGACGCCGAGTTCGGCATCTACGCCGTCACGCTCACCGTCCCCGAACCCGCAAGCGCCGCGCTGATGGCGCTGTTGTTCGCCCCGCTCGTCCGTCGCCGCCGTTGATACAACCGCCGAAAGCTCAGGGATGGCCATCCCCTGAGCTTTCATGAGCCCCGGAAACGCCGATGCGTAAAAACGCCTTTACACTGATTGAACTCCTCGTCGTCGTGAGTATCATCGCGCTGCTGATCGCGATTCTGCTGCCGAGTCTGGAGCGCGCCCGCGCCGCCGCGAAGCTGACGACGTGCGCCGCCAATCTCAAACAGATCGGCACCGGCTTCGTGCTCTATGGTCACGACAATCGCGACAAGTTCATCGACTACGCCACCGGCAGCGCGATGGTCTACGGCGGGCGGGCCGGAACATGGGGCGGATACGGCGCTCCGTCATGGACCCCCGCCAAACGACCGCTCAACAAGTATGTCGGCGTCGGCTACGGCACGCCCGACGATGCCGAAGTCCCGCTCTTCCGATGCCCCTCCGACATGGGTCACGGCCCCGGCGGCACCTACGCCTTCCCCACCGTCAAGGTCTACTACGACGTCGGCAGCTCCTATCCTTACAACGTCGGCCCGATCACCAGCGTCCCCCCCACCGCTTCGTCCACACTCCGCGGCAATACCTTCGCCAACATCAAGCGCCCGTCCTTCGTGCTGCTCTCCGGCGATCACCCGATCCACAACTACATCAGCGAAGGCGACCGCCGCGAATACTGGCACGATCCGCTCAAACTCACCGCCAATGTCCTCTACGTCGATTCGCACGTTGCCTATCAGCCCGTCACGCGCGGCAACGTCACGGACAATTACAGTTGGCTCGCCGATTATTGAAACCTCCACCCGTTGATCGATTATCATGATGCTGATGACGACCCGCCCAACCCGCCGCCGATTTTGTCAATCCGTCCTCGCCTCTGTCGCCGCGCTCGGCCTGCCGCGCGGATCGTTCGCCGACACCTCCGCCTTCAAACTCCGCTACATCCTCGCCTCCGCCATGTACGGCACGACCGCGCTTGCGGACATCCTCCCCGAGGTGCACAAGGCCGGCGCGACCGCACTGGACATCTGGCCCAAGCCGCACGGCAACCAGCGCGAGCAGGTCGACGAACTCGGCGTCGATGCGTTCGAGACGCTGCTCCAAAAGAACCACGTCCCGCTGGGTTGCATCACGTGTTACGCCTACGGCCCGTTCGGCCTGCAACCGCAGATGCAACTCGCCCAACAAGTCGGCTCGCGCCAAACCGTCTTCGTCACCGGCGCGTCCGGTCCGAAGGGGCAAACCGGCGATGCGCTCGACAAGGCCGTCGCGCAGTTCGTCGAGAAGATGAAGCCGCATCACGACGCCGCCGCGAAATTCGACTACACCATCGCCATCGAAAACCACGTCAACAGTCTCATCGAGTCCCCCGAGTCAATGCGCCGCCTCGCCGAGCACACGACGGACATGCCGCATCTGGGCATCGCCTTCGGTCCGCATCACCTCGAGCAGGACGCGGCGATGCAGGCGAAGCTCATCGAGGACCTGGGCCCGTGCGTCAAATTCTTCTACGCGCAGCAGCACGGCAAGGGCGCGTCCAAGCCGCAGCCCGTCGAAGATGAACACATGCAGATGCCCGGCAACGGCCCGCTCGATTTCAAGCCGCTGGTGCAGTCCCTCAAAAAAATCAACTTCGCCGGCTACACCGAAATCTTCATGCACCCGTTCCCGCGCGGCGTGCCGATCCGCCCGACCACCGACGCCATCACCGCCGAAATCAATACATCGCGCCAATACCTCGACCATTGCATGAAGGACTAGACCATGAGTGACAAAGTGCTGATCATCATCGGCGACGCCGCCGAAACGCTCGACACCATGTATCCCTACTACCGACTCCAGGAAGCCGGGTTCACGCCCATCGTCGCCGCCCCCGAAGTGCATCGCTACCAGATGGTGATGCACGAGGTGAAGCCCGGCTGGACGATCACCAGGGAATGGGAGGGCTACACGCTCCAGTCCGACATCGCCTTCCGCGACGTCAAGCCCGAACAGTACATGGGCATCATGTTCTCCGGCGGCCGCGCCCCCGAATATATCCGCTACGACAAGGACCTGGTGCGCATCACGCGCCACTTCTTCGCTGAGAACAAGCCGATCGCCAGCGTGTGTCACGGCGTCGAGATTCCCGCCTACGCCGGCTGCGTCAAGGGCCGCCGCATGACGACCGTCGCCAAGTGCCGCTTCGATCTCGAATCGGTCGGCGGGATTTATGAGGATGCGCCGTGCGTCGTCGACGGCAATCTCGTGTCGGGCCGGACGTTTCACGACAACGGGCGCTACCTCGGCCCGTGGATTCAAATGCTCATCGAAGCCCGTCAGGCCGCCCAGGTCGGCGCGTAAAGTCAGAGGACGGTGCATTGCTCAATCGTTCGCAACGCGTGACCCGACTGCTGGCGTGCGGCATGATGCTCATCGCCGTCGCCGTCCGCGCGGCCGATCACCCGATCGTCGCGGGCTTCGAGCGCTTCGATGCCGCCGCCGTCGATGATGCTTCGCGCATCGCCGGCGGGGAACTGTTGCTGGGTGAACTCAACTGCATCGCCTGCCACCGCGCCAATGATGAAATCCGCGAGCGACTTTCGGTGAAAGCCGCGCCGGATTTGAAGCAGGTCGGCCATCGTCTCGCCGCCGCCGATATCGCGCGGTTCGTCATCGATCCGCAGGCGTTCAAGTATGGCACGACCATGCCGCTGCTGCTCGATGCATCGCGCGATGCGGCGACCGCCTCGAATATCGCCGCGTTTCTCGCCGGCGCCGCCAAGCCCGAAGACGGCGACACACGCAATGTCTGGCCCGAGCGCGGGCGCCAGCTTTTTGTGACCATCGGGTGCGTCGCCTGTCATCAGAGACCCGACGGCGTGAGCGATGACGATTTCGCCGTGCCGCTCGAACTTGGGCGTCATTACGGTCACAAAGCACTGGTCGATTTTCTGATGGACCCGCTTTCGATCCGCCCTGGGGGGCGCATGCCGGGTATGAAACTCGACCGTACCGACGCCGCCGACATCGCCGCGTGGATCAAGTCGACGGTGGCCCCCGCCGGCGCGCCGGCGGTGAAATCGACAAACGTCGACAGCGGGCGCCAAGCGTTCACGAAACTCGGTTGCGTTGCGTGTCATGATCTGGGTCATGGTCTTCTCGCACCGCCCGCCGCCAAACCCCTCGCCGACCTCGACCCGGCGGCGAAGTCCGGTTGTCTGGCCCAGCATCCGACCGCCCCCGCCGCTGACTTTTCACTTTCGTCCGCCCAGCGAACGGCCCTCGCCGTCGCGATCAACGCATTGAAGAAGCCGCTCGTGCCTCTCGCCGCCGCCGCGCGGGTGCATCGGATGATGACGCGCTTCAACTGCTACGCCTGTCACCACCGCGGCGATATCGGCGGGCCGGCGATCGACCGTCAGCCGCTCTTCACCGGCGAAGACGAGATCGGAAATGAAGGCCGTTTTCCGCCAGCACTGACGGACATCGGGCGTCATCTTCAGAAGGCATGGATGCATGACGTGCTCGCCGGCAAGGCGGAGGTGCGGCCGTACCTCAACACGCGCATGCCGATGTTCGGCTTCGACAATGTCGGCGCGTTCGTCGATCTGACGTTCGAAGCCGACGGCGGCAGCGCGGCCGACCCGGCGATGGCGTTCAAAGACGGCGACGTCGAAGCCGGTCGCACGCTGCTGGGCGCGCGCGGGCTGATGTGCATCACGTGTCACCAACTGCGCGACCGCAAGGCACTGGGCATTCAGGCGTTGAATCTGTCGACGATTCCGCGGCGTTTGCAGCCGGATTATTTCCGGCGCGCGCTGATCGAGCCGCAGGTGCTCCGCCCCGGCACACTCATGCCGATCTTCTTCCCCGAGGGCCACAGCACGCGACCCGACATTCTCGGCGGCGATGCCGACAAGCAGATCGCCTCCATCTGGAAGTACCTCGCCGAAGGCAAGAACGAGCCGGAGGGTTATCCGCCCAAGCAGGGTGACTTCGAACTGCTGCCGACGGACAAGGCGATGCTGCTGCGTTGCTTCATGAAGGATGTCGGGGCCGACGCGATCGCCGTGGGCTTTCCGGAGAAGGTGCATTTCGCATTTGATGCGACACACGTGCGGCCGGCGCTGGCGTGGCGCGGGCGGTTCGTCGATGCGTACTCGACATGGTTCACGCGTTTCCAGGAACCAACCGCGCCGCTCGGCGACGATGTCATCGCACTGCCGACCGACAGCGCCTTTGTCGACGCGAACGGCAAGACGCTGCCGCTGAATTGGCAGGGGTACCGGCTCGACAAGTACGGCATCCCGACTTTTCTCTACACCGCCGGTCCCTACCATATCGAAGACCGCATCAGCGCCCGGTTCGACGCCCGCGGCCTGCGGCGCACGATTCGCGGGGATTTTCCGAACAATTCGGTGCATTTCAACCCCGGCAGCGCCAAGGGCGTGACCATCAAGAAACTACAGATCATCACGGGCTCGTCGTTCGATATGGAGTACCGATGGTGAATCGAATCTTCGTCATTTTCGCCGCGTTATTTGCATGTTCACCGCTGGCGACCTTGCGTGCGGACAAGCCGGCGAGCGAAGCGGACTACTATCGCATTGTCGATCTTCAGACGGGCATCGCGCCCAGCAATTCGCGCGATTTGAACTGGAAGCCGGGCGATGACATCGCGCTGGAAATCAGCGGGATGGACCGGCTGCCGGACGGGCGGCTCGCCGTCGCGCTGCGAAAAGGCGATGTGTATCTGATCGACGGCGTGTACGACGAGCCGGCGAAACTTTCGTTCAAGCGCATCGCCACGGCGCTGCACGAGCCGATGGGGCTCTTGTATCACGACGGCGCGTTCTTCGCCGCTCAGCGCACCGAGCTGACGCGCATGCGCGACACGGACGGCGACGAGGTCATGGACGAGTACATCGCGGTCGCGCACAACTGGCAGCCCGCCGAGGATTATCACGAATACGTGTACGGCCCGAAGCTCGACGGTGACGGCCATATGTGGATCACGCTCAACCTCGGCATGGGCAAGACGCAGAACAACAGTCTGCCGTGGCACGGCTGGGCGATGCGGCTCGGGAGCGACGGCATGCTCGAACCGATGTGCGCCGGCATGCGTTCGCCGAGCGGGATCGGCGCCAATGCGGCCGGCGATATGTTCTACACGGATCAACAGGGCACATGGGTCGGCACCAACACGTTGCATCACCTGCGGGCCGGAGCGTTTTTCGGAAATGGCGAAGCGATGGGCACGATGAAGCGCGACGATGCGCCGATTCATCTGTCCGCCCCGCTGCCGGCCAACAAGCCGTTTCCTGAAGCGGTGAAACTGCTCAAGGAACTCGTGCCGCCGGCGGTGTGGTTCCCCTATCACAAGATGGGCGAGAGCACGACGGACATCCTGCTCGACAACACGGCAGGCAAGTTCGGCCCATTCGCCGGGCAGCTTTTCATCGGTGAATTCCGCTCGGCGGGGATGCTCCGCGTATCGCTCGAAAAGGTGAACGGCGAATATCAGGGCGCATGCTTCCCGTTCCGCAGCGGGTTCGCTTCGGGCGTGTTCCGCATGTGCTACGGCAAGGACGGGAGCATGTTCGTGGGCATGACCAATCGCGGATGGACCAGCGCCGGCGTCGCGGCGTATGGGCTGCAACGGTTGATCTGGACCGGCAAAACGCCATTCGAAATTCTTTCGATGCACGCGACGCCCGACGGCTTTGACCTGACATTCACGCAACCCGTCGATCGGACCACTGCCGGCGACCCCGCTTCGTACGCCGGCAGCAGCTACACCTACGAGTATCACGCGGCTTACGGGTCGGATGAGATTCTGACGAAGCCGCTCGTGATTCGCTCGGCGACAGTGGCGCAGGATCGGATGAGCGTGCATCTGGTCATTGACGGCCGGCGTGAACTCTACGTGCACGAACTGCATGCCGACGGCGTGCGCAATAAGGACGGTCAACCGCTGCTGCATCCGGTGGGGTACTACACACTCAACGCCATCCCTTCGCGCTAACGACGCCGCGGGCGTTGTGCGTGCTGCCATCATTTAGCTTTTAGCCTAAAAGTGAAATGGGAAACACTCACATGACGGCCGCGTTCGGCGCGATCCTATGACTGCGTCGTCGGAGATGTCATCAGAGGCGCACGCAGCGGCCGTAGTCGCAGACGTGCAGTTTCAGGTGCGGGTACTTGGTGTTCATGTAGAGCCGGAACGCCCGCGGTTCACCGAGGTTTTCGGCGAACATGTCATAGTGCGCCGGCACCGTCAGACCCGGCTCGATGACGCCCGCGAGGTCGACGGCTTCCTGGTAGGTCATGTTGCCGATGATGCCGGCCTTGAGGCGTTTGGCGTCGCGCCCGTTGATGGGAAGAAACGCCACATCTATCTTCCTGCCGCGCAGCTTGGCGATCAGACCTTCATACAGACACGTGTCGCCGGCGTGATAAACGCACCGGCCCTCCGCTTCGATGAAGTAACCCAGATACGGATAGCGCCCGCTCGCATCGTCGCGATCGAGAAACTCGTGCGCGGCGGCGACGGCGGAGATTCGGATGCCATCGCGCTCGATGGACTTGCCGTCGTCGAGGCCGAGGAAACGATCGAGCGGCATGTTCAGATCGGCGGCGAGCGATTCGCGTAAGAGGTCGGGCACGATGAACGTCGCCTGCGGACTCGCCGCCGCGAGGGCGGGCCAGACGGGGCGGTCGATGTGGTCGGCGTGATCGTGCGTGCCGAGAATGAAGTCGGCGTGCGTGACCTGATTCGGCGTGAGCAAGGGCGCGATGCGACGCGCGTCCATCTCCGTCAGAAACGGATCGATATACAGCACTTTCCCGGCGATTTTGACAATGAAGCTGTGCTGGCCGAGCCACCAGAACGCGAGTTCGCCTTTGTTGAGTTGCGTGTTGTTGATGTCGTCGATGAGGGGCTGACCGGTGGGGTAGCTCATAAGGTTACTCGCTGGGCGGGCCAGTGCTCGGCGATTTTTCGCCGCAGGAAACTGACGCTGCGCGCCAATTGCTCCATGCCTTCCACGCCGTCCTCGATGCTGATCCATCCGTCGAAGTTCACCGAGCGCAGCTCACGGAAGATCGCATCGTAGTCGTTGAGCCCCTTGCCGATTTCACCATGGCGCAAGCGGGCGGCGTATCCCTCGACGCCGACTTCCTCGCGGCGGAGGTCGTCGAGCGTGCCTGCCGTCAAATATCGGTCAGACGCGTGCATTGTCACGACCCGATGCTTGACGCGGCGGAGCAGTTCGAGCGGATCTTCGCCGGCGAGGATCGTGTTGGACGGGTCATAGTTGACGCCGAAGTGCGGCGAATCGATGCGGGCGACGAGGTCGCAGAAAACATCCATGTGCTGCGCGAACTCGGGGTGCTTCCAGTAATTGTCCTTGTAGTGGTTTTCGAGGATGAGCGTCACACCGCACGCGGCTGCATGTGGCAAACACGCCTCGATCGAATCGGCGGCGTAGCGCAGACCGTCTTCGCGCGACACCTCCGGCCGGCGCTGCCCCGAAAGCACGCGACAGTATGACCCGCCCAGCTCGGCGGTCATCGTGATCCATCGCCTTTCCTTTTCAATTTCCGCGGCACGGAAGGCGGCGTCCGGATGCGTGAAGTCCGGCGAGCAGCACATCATGGGCATGGCCAGATCGCGCTCTGCAAGCATGGTGCGATAGCGGGGCCAGTCGGCTGCGTCGCGCAGATCGAGAAACCCGCAGTAGAACTCCAGGCCGTCAATGTCGAGCGTCGATGCAAGATTGATCCATTCTTCGAGCGACATGGACCCATCGGCGCAGAGCGGATCCATGAACGCTTTTGGGAAGGCGGCGAGTCGAGGCATGTCAGACCTCCTTGCTCGGATTGCGTCCGAGGAAGACATGCTGCTCGAGTTCGACGACGGACCCGGTCACGGGTCGCGACGCATCGCAGAGCCAGAAGACGACATGCGCGGCGATCTGTTCGGGCGTGGTCATCTTGCCCGAAGGGATGTGCTCGGAGCCGAGCTTGTCGGGCCAGTTTTCGGGCATCCCCTCGGCGATTTTCGCCTTGTGTTCATTGGGTGTGAGCACCCAACCGAGATTCAGATGATTGACGCGCACGTGCCGGGCGGCGAGCGCTTCGGCGACGTTCCGCGACAGGGTCATCAGCGCGCCTTTGGAGATGGAATACGCCAGCAGATTCGTCTCGCCGCAGTAGGCGTTGACGGAGCCGATGTTCACGACGGCGCCGGCGGATTTCTCCAGATGTTCGGCGGCGGCCTGAATGAGCAGGAGCGGCGCACGCACGTTGACCGCCATCACGCGATCGAACAGCGCGGCATCGGTATCGGCGAGGTTGCTGCGCACGACGGCGGCGGCGTTGTTGACGAGGCCGTCGATGCGCCCGAAGGCACCGACGGCGGCGGCGATGATACGCTGCGGCGCGGCGGGGTCGGCGAGATCATCGACATGAACGACGGCGCTTTGACCGAGTGATGCGGCGACCTGTCGGGCTTCGTCGTGGTCGAGGCCGTGGATCAACACCTTCGCGCCTTCGCTGGCGCAGCGCTCGGCGATGGCGCGGCCGATGCCGGTGTTCGACCCGGTGACGATGATGACTTTGCCGGCAAGTTGGCTCATGGCTTGATCACCGCCTTGACGACGTCGCCGTGGTGCATGGTTTCGAATGCATCGCGCCATTGGCCGAGCGGCCAGACGCCGCCGATCACAGGGGCGAGGTCGAGTTTGCCCGTATCGAGCAGGCGTATGACGCGCTCCCACACGGCCCAGTAGTGACTGAACGTGCCTTCGAGGCGGATGGCTTTCTGCACGAGCGGATCGAGACTGAAGTTGAGCGGCTCGGGGCCCCAGCCGACTTTGACGATCCAGCCGGCGGGACGCACGAAGTCGATCGCGGCCTTGAGCGTCGCCGAAACGCCGGCGGCGTCGATCGCCCCGTCGGCGCCCATGCCGTCGACCGCCTTCGCCCATGCCGCCGCGTCACCGATGATCGTCTCACATCCGTACTTCTCCGCCACGGCGAGCCGCTTACGATCGCGCTCGAGTCCGACGACGGCGACTTCCGCGCCCTGCAGGCGCGCCATCGCTGCGCAGAGCAAGCCGATCGGCCCAGGCCCGTACACGACAATCCGATCGCCCGGCTCGATGCTCCCGTGCTTGACCACCGCGTGATACGCCACACAGCACGGCTCCGTGAGCGCCGCCTTCTCAAATGGCAGCGTGTCGGGAATTGCATGAAGACAGCGCCCGGGAACGCGGACGAATTTGGTCATCGCCCCGTCGACGCCGTAGCCGAAGCCCTTGCGCGAAGGATCGAGATGATACTTGCCCGCGCGAACCATCGGGCTGTTGAGGTCGATGACCGCGGCGGTCTCGCTCACCACGCGGTCGCCCACCTTGAATCCCGAAACGCGCGGCCCGGCTTCGACGATCGTCCCGGCGAACTCATGCCCGAGCACCACCGGGTAATTGACCGGCCAACTGTGATTCGATGTCCACTGATGCAGATCGGACCCGCACACGCCGACCGCGCCGACTTGAAGCAGCACATCGCTCTCGCCGATCGTCGGCCGGGCGATCTGACGCACTTCGACGCTGAACTTTTCCGATGCGAAATTGACGACGGCG